>JACMMN010000009.1 GCA_014379075.1 Pyrinomonadaceae bacterium
AGATCGCTATTTTCGACGACATGGAGTGGAGCTCGTCTAAAAGCACTATCCAATGGGTCGGGGTGGTGGGAATGAATCCTGGGGTAACCGGAGCGACGGTGAACAGCAGCAATATGATCAAAAAAGGCTCGTTTTTTCTGGATTTTTACGATGTCAAAACCACACGCCAGATCTGGCAGGCTCATGCGGCAAAAACGCTCGCCAATACGACCGACATAAAAAAACAGGAGAGCAACGCCAAAAAAGCGATGGCGAAGATATTTCAAAGCTATCCGCCGCGTGCGAAGTAAGTCGCAACCGAATAGGAATGTGATGCTCGTAAACTGTCAGAATTGACAGTTTGCAGTCACCATCAAAAGCATTAGGCTACGGTTATAAGCTCAACAGGTTCAGGAAAGTAAGGATGGAACTACTATGAAAAACTTAAAATGGTCATATTTGTTGATGGTTTTGCTCGCGTTGTTCGTTAGTGGAGCTTTCGTCCAATCCGCTACGGCACAGAAGAAAAAGCCGAAGATCACCTATTACTCCATAAAGACCGGCACCACCTTTCATGTCAGGTTGAATAACGGCCTGAGCTCAAAGAAAAATCGCGTCGGCGACACCTTCACGATGACAACGGTCGATCCGGTCTATTCGAGCGGCGGAGTCGTGCTCATACCCGCAGGCAGTACGATCGCCGGCAGCATCGCCTCGGCGGTTCCCGCTGCAAAAAACGGCACGCCCGGAAGCCTCGATGTCCGTTTTACGTCGGTCACACTCCCCAATAAACGCCGGGCGGCAATTAACGGAATGCTCGTCGAATTGGAAGCGGGCGGAACTAAAAGCGACAACGAAGGCGGTGTATCAGCGACAAAGACCTCGCGTCGGAATTTGAAGTTTATTGGCGGTGGTGCTGCGGGTGGTGCCGTCATCGGAGGAATTGCGGGTGGCGGAAAAGGAGCGGCGATAGGTGCCGGCATTGGAGCCGTCGGCGGTTTTATCGGCAAAAAGCTCGTAAAAGGCAAAGAAGCCGAAGTTAAATCGGGAACCGAATTCGGCGTTTATCTAAGCCGGGCCATCTCACTGCCTCGTTATTCTACTCCTTAGAGGAACACGGCTTCTCTAAATCGCATCCGGAACCAAAGTACTAGTTAAGGTGCAGCAGCGACCTACCGATCATAAAAAGTTTGAGGGAATCATTATCATGTCCAAAATAAGAAATACTCCCATTAAAAAGCGACTATCGATCATTGCCGCGTTTTTACTCGCCCTCGCGATCGCACCGCAGCTTGCTCAAGGCCAGCAGCCTGTTCCGCCCGAACGTATCGCGGAGTTTAAGCAATCACTGCAGAAGAGCCAGGCGCAGCTGCGGCAATATGAATGGATAGAAACGACGACGGTTAGCCTAAAGGGCGAGGTAAAATCGCAAAAGCAGAACCGGGTCTATTACGGAGCCGACGGCAAACTGCAAAAAGTAGCGGTCGGCGATTCTCCCGCGCCGCAGGAGCCGCAGGGACGGCGTGGTGGACGATTGAAAGCTAAGATAGTTGCAAATAAAAAGGAAGAAATGACCGATTATATGCAGCGGGCAGTGAGCCTTATCCACAAATACGTGCCGCCCGAACCGGGGATGATCCAGTTTGCGAAGGACAACGGTAAGGCGTCTTTTGATGTCTTCGAACCGAACAAGGTCATCCGGCTGAGCTTCAAAGACATTATCAATATTGGCGATCTGATGACGGCCACCCTGGACATTCGGTCGAATGCGATTCTCGATATCAATGTTTCGACTTATCTCGAATCACAACAGGACGCCGTAATTTTGGGAGTGAACTTTGCCCGCCTTCCCGACGGGACCAGCTACGCAGGACAGACGACGTTGGATGCAAAAGCAAAGAATATAAAGGTAGTAGTCGAAAACTCGGGCCATCGCGCACTAAACTAATTTTTTTAATCGGAGGAATTATGGACAAGAAACGACAGCTTTTGGCATTGATCATTCTCTCGGTCACGGTGGCGGCCGGATGCGGCGGCGCTAATACTGCCACATCAAGCTCAAAGCCGGCCGACGCAAAAGGAAATGCCGCGGAAATTCTGGCGAAGATGACCGAGAAGATCAAGGCGGCGCCAGCCTTCAGCTTTAACACCGCCGAAAACTCGGACCGCCCGAAGCGCGGCGGCGGGGTGGAAAAGCTGAATGTAACCCGCAATACTACGATCAGGAGCCCCGACCGGATGTACTTCAAAACGACCGGCGACCGCGACCTGGAAACATTTTACGATGGCAAATCTATGATCCTAATGTCTCATAAGGACAAGGTCTGGGGCCAGTTCACGGCGCCGCCGACACTCGGCGAGACGATGGACAAGATCAAGGAACACTACGGGATGCCAATGCCGGTTGCTGATCTTCTGGGTCTCGATGCAAAGGGAAAACTGAGAAATCCGGCAAACGTGGCTACTGTTGAAAAGAATGAAACGGTCGGCGGCGTAGAGTGCAGCGTTCTCAAGTTTCAAAACGCGGATGTAGATTGGGAAGTCTGGATACCGGTTTCGGGCGATCCGCTTCCGAAAAAGTTCCATGCAAAGTATAAGACCACAAAGGGACAGCCGGAATCAACGATCGAATTCAGTGACTGGAATCTGGCACCGCAGATCACGGACAACACCTTCCTGGCGAACATTCCCAACGAATACGAAGGCATTCCGGTAATACAACGCGCGGCAGCGGTGGGACCTAAAAACGAAGAAGTTGAAAAAAGACCGGCGGGAAATAGTAATACTAACGCCGCTGCACCGAAAAACACACAAACGAAGTGATCCGAAACCAAGGAGTAAAAAAATGATGAGAAACGCAAAAAATTGGATACGGAGTTTAATGGCTACGGGGATCGCTCTTTGGATGGTCTTTGGAGCGCCGCTCGCAGACGTGTCAGCACAGCGGCAACGGTCTTCGTCCGCGTCTCGGAGCACGACGACACGGAGCACCACGCGAAGTACGACTGGCTCGACAGCTCAGCGATCGACGGCGACTCGCTCTACAACCACGCACCACACAACGTCAACAACGGCGACAGGTTACCATCATGGAAGTACGGCCTATCACGGCGGTACGGTGCATCACGGCGGTACGGCATACCACGGCGAAGAAGGCTACGCGGCGGTTGGCCCACGAGGTGCGGTGGTCAAGGGAGAAGAGGGAGCAGCCGCTGTGACGCGACGCGGGGTTGTCGTTGCCGGCGAAGAAGGTTATGCCGCCGCCGGCCGATACGGCGGTGTTGTTGTGGGTGAGACGTACGAATCTCACGATGCATGGCGCACAGCCGCGGCTGTAACGACCGGCATCGCGATCGGGACAATGCTGGCCCGTCCGCCGACGGGTTATACGACGACCGTCATTACCGGCACTACTTATTATGTCAGCGGCACCACGTATTACACACGCGTCTATGTCAGTGGAGTAGTGCACTACCAGGTTGTTGCCAGGCCCTTCTAGAACTAAGAAAACAAAAAATGACCGGAAAGCCAAAATCCTTAACCTTGCTTTCCGCTGGTGGGAGAGTTTGGCTGCCGGCCGTCATGCTCTGCAGCGTGGCGATCGTTCAGATCTTTCTAGCCAAAACCGCCAGCCTTAGTCCATGGAAAGGCGGCGGTTTCGGTATGTTCTCGTCGCTCGACGGGACGGCGTTTCGGAGGGTACGGATCTTCGTTCAAGCACCGGGTCGAGATGAGGAGCTCGAGATCTCTCCATCACAGGAAAGACTGGCCGCCCGAGCGGAACTGTTCCCATCCGACTCCAAACTGCACAAACTGGCGATAGCCGTGGCATCTCGCGAAAAGCGGTACAGCCGTGATGTGACGACCGTGCGGATCGAAGTGTGGCGTGCCGATTTCAACGAGTATCTCGAGGCCACGGACCGGCCGCTTCGAGCATTCACATGGAATGTGGACCAACCTCCTGACAACATCCGCTAGCGATCTCGGCCCGGCGTCGATCGTTTTGCGTTTAACCGCGATCATCCTGCTTCTCAGGCCTATGGGCCCCTGGTGGGTCGCTCCCTTCATCCTAAGTATAGCGGCACTTGCTCTAATCTCGCCGCGTGTTCTGTTTGCTCCGGGCACATGGTACACGCTCGCGATCCTGGTCGCCGCCAGAATTATCGAAGATTGGCCTTTGGCCGATAATCATATCTACCTTCTCGCGTATTGGTGTTTGGCGATCGGGTTGGCTCTCGGTTCGCGCGACGGGATCGTAGATATCCGCCGCGCGAGTCGGCTGCTGATCGGGCTTGCCTTCCTTTTTGCCGTCATTTGGAAGGTTGCGTTGTCGCCGGATTTCCTTGACGGACGTTTCTTTCGCGTGACATTTTTGATGGACCCGCGCTTTGAGAACGTTGTGCTGCTGACCGGCGGAATGACGCCCGCACAGCTTGCCGAATCCCGCGAATATCTCATGCCGCTGGTCGAAGGCGCAGTGCTTGTGGATGAACCGACTCTCGATACCAGTCCGCGATTTGAAGCACTTGTCTATGTTTCAACGTGGGGGACAGTGTTCATTGAAGCCGTGTGTGCGCTTTTCTTCCTCATTCCTCTTACTAATCGTTCCGCCGTTTTTCAGCACTTATTGCTTTTGATGTTCTGTCTCGTTACGTACGCTCTTGCTCCCGTTGCCGGCTTCGGTTGGCTTTTGCTGACAATGGGCATTGCCACGGTCGACGCGGACAGTCGGTCGATGCGTGGCGCCTATATTTCCGCCTGGATCCTAGTGTTGCTCTACGACGAGATTCCTTTGGCCGGACTGCTTGTCGATTGGTTTCGATTGGCTCAATAGATTACTACTTGTCGCTACCAAGTACCTAGTATTCAGAACTGTCAGAAATTACTGTTTTGTTATTTTTAATATTAAGTACCATTCCCTGGAGACTGGAAAAATATCTATATGACAATGCCCCGAGGATATTTGCGCTAGCCATTTTCTCTACCGTTTTGATAATCGGCTTATCGTGCAATTCCGCCGAACCGTCCAGACCGCAGCCGAAAGCGGATCGAACGGCCGCCGCAGCGTGGGCGAACTCCGACCTGCCTCGTTCGCAAGCTCAACTCCAACTCTTACGCGCCTCTCTAAGGACTGTTAAAACTGACAGTTACTTCAAGAATCTAGCACTTGTAAGCTCGGACGTGTAGATTATTTTCCCGCGTTGCCATGTCGAATGATCGGCAAACGAGCTATATAAACGAAAAAAAGAAGATTAACGAAGGACAAATTATGATTTCTAAAGCATTTATTCAAATGATTTCCAGAAC
>JACMMN010000010.1 GCA_014379075.1 Pyrinomonadaceae bacterium
CGCGAACGTGGAAAAAAAAGGCTGCGTGAACTCTCCTGGGACGACCGGTTAGCCAGAGTCGCACGGAATTATTCAAAAAAAATGGCCAGGGAAGGCTTTTTTGGCCATTACGATCCGAGAGGGAAAACCGTCATCGACAGGGCGGATGATTCCGGGGTCGGCGGCTGGGCAAAGATCGGTGAGAATCTGTTTATGTGCCGCGGGATAGAATCTTTCTCCGATCTAGCCGTTCGCGGATGGATGCGTTCTCCGGATCACCGCAAGAACATCCTTGACCGGAAATGGACTTCCACCGGCATCGGCGTCGCAAAGGCCAGGGACGGCAGCATTTACATAACCCAGGTTTTTCTGACCGATTGAGAATCCCGCCTTCCTTAAATTTGTGTTACATTCCGAACGGGCGGCCGTGCGATTCCGTATAGATAGTTTAGAGGAGGAATTTCCAGTATGAACTTTCTGCTTGATAATCCTTTGACAACGATGTACGGGCCGTATTTTCTGGTTCTCTACGGTTTCGTAATTCTTTTTACCTTAATGGTCCTCGGCTATATAAAAAGCGGGATCGACCAAACCGAACATCTGCCGACACCAGCCATTCCCCCGAATCCCGATCCATTTGAAATTGCATATCTTAGAGGCGGCCCGAACGAACTGGCACGGTCCGCGGTCTTCTCGCTTCTCAATAAAGGGCTGATCGAGATCAAGAACGATTCGGACAAAAGCACTATAAAACCTATTTTGCCTCCGGGGCAATTGCCGAGAGGCCTGGCACCTATCGAGGATCTGACGATGCGTTGGATCGGCGGCGGCAGGGAATCGGGAGATGTTTTCGCTAAATCCACCGGCCTTGTCGAATATCTCGACTCACCGGCAGATGTCTTTCAAAACAAACTTGAATCACAGCAAATGCTGATAGATTCCAACGCCGAAAACGGATTTCGCAAATGGAAGAAGATTGCCCTTCTGATAATTATAGGGCTTGGCGTGTACAAACTAGCGGCTGCGTTACTTTTAGGAAGCTTTAATGTAATGTTTCTGGTAGTTTTTGGTTTCGCCGGGCTGATAATAGCAAAATGGATATCGACCATGCCGCGAATAACGAAACGCGGAAAGGCATATCTCGAACGTCTGCAGCTTGCCTTTGGCGATCTGAAATATCGGTCACAAGCTCCTTACCTCAAATCCGATTCTCCGAGGCCGCTCGTTCAACCCGCGTACGCCGGGGTAGATCCGCTGCTGCTTTCGGTCGGGATCTTCGGCGGTTCGATCCTCGCAGGAACTATCTACGACGATTACAACCACGCCTTTCTGCGGTCGCAAAATCAGAATTCCGGAGGAAGCTCCTGCGGCTCGAGCTGCGGATCCAGCTGCTCATCCGGCGACGGCGGCGGCGGCGGCTGCGGTGGATGCGGCGGCGGAGATTAGCTGGGTTATATGAAGAATATTCCAAAGCTCGGCGTCGGCCTGGGTTTTCGCGAGCCGCTTCGGTCGAACATTTTCCTGCACCGGGCGTCGATCGATTTTCTTGAGATCACAACCGACCACTACATTGACGCTGCACCGCAAAAATTAATAGAACTTGATCTACTGAATCAGCATTTTCCGCTTATTCCCCATTCGCTCGACCTGTCGCTGGGAAGCGCCGAGGGCATCAGCGAAGAATATTTGGCGAAAGTAGCGGAAGTGGTCGAGCGCGTGAATCCCGCATGGTTTAGCGATCATATATGTTTTACCGGGTCAAACGGCACAAAGCTCGGCCACCTTGCTCCTGTACCATACACGGACGAGGCGTTGAAAGTTTTTGTACAGAATGTCACACGGGTGAAAAAACGCATCACCGTCCCCCTCATTCTCGAAAATATTACCTACGATCTCCGATATCCGTCATCGGCGATGTCCGAGGCCGCGTTTATACGCAAAGTCGTCGAGGAAACGGATTGCGGACTTTTGCTGGACGTGACCAATCTGTATATCAATTCGCGAAATCACGGTTACGATTGGCGGGAATTTCTTGATATATTGCCTTTGGAAAGAGTGGTGCAGCTTCATTACGTCGGTTCGCTGGAACGCGGAAACCGTTTGATCGATGCTCATTCCACCGAAACGGAGGAAGAGATCTGGGAAGTTTTTCGCGAAGTTTGCCGCCGGACCGTTGTGAAAGGCTCAGTTTTGGAACGGGACGAAAACTTTCCGGCGTTCACCGAGATAGTTTCCGAACTGGGTAAAGCACGCGAAATTTGTGCTAGAATTTCGCTTCAGCAAAATATTTGAAAGGATGGTGACAGGCATTGAACGATATAACGATTGAACAGGCACGAACTATTGTATCTGCCGCAATTACAAAAGCCGCTGAGATCGGAACAAAAATGAATATTGCGGTCGTCGACGCGGGCGCAAATTTAAAGGCATTTGCACGGATGGACGAAGCATGGCTCGGCAGCATAGATATTTCGATCAAGAAGGCAAGGACTGCCCGATTTTTTAACATGAACAGCGGCGAGATCGGTAAGCTTGCACAGCCCGGCGGCCCGCTCTATAACATCGAGCATTCCAACGGCGGCTTGATAAGTTTTCCGGGCGGAGTTCCGCTAAAGAACAACAATGGCGTTATCGTGGGTGCTATTGGCGTTTCCGGAGATTCGGTAGAGAACGACCAAATTGTTGCCGAAGCCGGGGCGGCAGCTTTGAAATAATGAGTTTGCGAAAGCAGCAGGATCTTTTGGTGCGGCTTTTAACGGATGAAAGCATGCGCCGGTCTTTTTCATTGGATCCCAACGGTGTCGGAACGACTCACGGGCTGAACTCCCCGGAGATCGCCGATCTTGAAAACATAATCCCCGACGAGTTGGCTCACTTTGCCGAGTCTTTGATCAGGAAAAGGTGTAATGAGGTCGAAAAGATCTTGCCCCTGACAACAAGGGAACTCGGCACAGTATTCGAATCTACATTCCAGCAGTTCGCGAATAGCTACAACCCTGTTTCAACCAAAAAGCATATTGAGGACGCGCTCGAATTCTGCGTCTTTTTACTGAGAAGCCGCGTTGATCTAGCCGTCCGTGAAACCGCAAAATATGAACAGGCGAAACTCCAATTCTATTTCGGAGGAAAAAGGGTCGTTTTTCGCCGCCTCCGACATGATGTCGACTCATCGGGAAACCGACCGCAAAACGCAAATGAGGTGCTTAGGTCCCGATATTGTTTGTGGGTGCGGCTCTTTAAGGCTCAACGATATTGGGTTTGGAGCTTTTACAAACCAGTTACAAAACTTACCTGAGAAACTTGGATAGGGTAATTTAAGTATTATGGGAGGCTTATGTTTTGTCCGGGCTGTGGTGAGAAGAATTCAATAGATAAAAAGTTTTGCCGCGCTTGCGGATTAAATTTAGAGCAAAGTGCGCAGTCGCTTCTCGAGCAATTCCCATCGGCCAAAAGCCCGGATCTCGAGAAAAGCGAGCGAAGGCTCGAGAAATTTGGAAACGTCGCATTTGGCGGGCTGATAGTTGTGGTTCTCGCGTCCGTTGTCGGAATGATCTACACCATCTTCGTCAAATTCATTTTGAACGGTTCGGGAGTAATTGCCGGTATTCTCTTAATACTCTTCTTGATCTTTGCGGTTTTGGGACTCGCCTACGTAGCTTTTAATGAAAGCTTAAAAGAAAAGAGGCACGCGGGCCCGAAGCGGTACGGTGATCCTGTCCTCGAAAGATTCGATACCGGTAAGTTATTGAATGAGAACCCTTTTGATCCGGTGCCTAGCGTAATCGAAGAAACGACCGATCTGCTTCCGGTTGAGAATAAAACCCGCAAGTTTTAATGATCCGGCCACAATAAACAAATTTTATGTCGGGCCGGGTTGGTTGTGATAAAATAGTCCTTCAAATACAACGACTAAGCGGATGGGGTTGTGCTTGTAGCCGAAAAAGTTAATAGGTCTGGTTCCGAGCGCATTCCCGGTTAGATTTCTTTATGTCTTTATTGCAGATCATCCACTACCCCGAACCTGTTTTACTCGCTGTCGGGAAGCCCGTGAATGACGAAGAATTCGATCCGGATTTAGCGGACACCATCGAAAATATGTTTGAAACGATGGTTGACGCAGGCGGGGTTGGGCTCGCTGCACCGCAGGTGGGCATTTCAAAACGTTTTTTCGTTATGGATGTTCCTAAGAATGGCGCATCGAACAAACTGGCGTTTATTAACCCTGAGATCATAAGCGTCGAAGGTGAACAGATCGGTGAGGAAGGCTGCCTTTCGTTTCCCGGGCTCTCGCAGATAATTAAGCGCCAAATGCGCGTGATCGTCCGTGCTCAGGATTTAAAAGGCGATACATTTGAGATGGACCTCGACGACCTTGCCGCCAGGTGCGTGCTGCATGAAACCGACCACTGCGACGGGATAGTATTCCTCGACAGGATGACTTCTTTAAAACGTCAAATGGCCAAGCGTAAGATCAAAATACTTCAAAAAACTGGAAAATGGGAATGAGCATTGAAGAAACCAAACTAACTGCTGAAGTCGGCTCGGTCCGCGAATTGAATCTGTATCTTATTTCGGGTTGGGTGCTGATCCTGAGTTATTGCAAGCATTCCAGCGATACTCAAAACCCGCGATTCGTCGTCGCATGGCAAAGCAATGACGAACCCGTGGTTCCCGAACTTTTGGATGAATGGGAATTAAGCGAGATCGATAAGCAGAGATATCGATGAGCCGAATTTAAATGCTGGGAAATTTTATCAATACAATTAATTTATGCACACACAAAGAATGGCGGATGAATTTAAGAACGAACCCTTTACGGATTACTCAACACCGGAAAATACGGCGGCGATGCAGGCAGCGATCGCGAAGGTCCGAAGCGAACTAGGCCGCGAGTATCCAACCATAATCAACGGTGACAAGATAAAACTCGAAAGCAAGTTTCAGAGCATTAACCCCGCCAATACCTCCGAGGTCGTCGGTATTTTCTCGGAGGTCGATACGGACACGGGCCTTGTTGAACGCGCGATCAACGCCGCAACAAATGCCTTCAAACTTTGGCGGAATGTTCCGGCGGAGACGCGTGCCGATTACCTTTTCAGGGTCGCCGACATTATGCGTACCCGCAAACACGAGCTTTCGGCGTGGATGGTTTTCGAAGTCGCGAAAACATGGGCGGAAGCAGACGGCGACACCGCCGAAGCAATAGATTTTCTCGAATTCTACGGCCGCGAAATGCTTCGATGGAGCGGTCACCAGCCGATCACCAAAGTCGAAGGCGAAGACAACCGGCTCGAATATATTCCGCTCGGCGTTGGAGCCGTGATTCCGCCCTGGAATTTCCCGCTTGCGATAATGGCCGGAATGACGATGGC
>JACMMN010000084.1 GCA_014379075.1 Pyrinomonadaceae bacterium
ACCAGGCCTATCAACGGAGCAAGCCTGGTCATTTCCTGACTTTGAAATATATTTCCGATCAATTGAGGAAATATATAGAGGGTCAGACAAGCGATGCCGCCTACCGAAAAGTTGAAGATCAGGATATTGAAAACGGTGGACGCCCGCCTCAGACCGGTACTGCGGGATAGGAAGTAATAGGCACTCATGCTGAATCCGAGCGGCAGTACAGCCGTAGCATTTACGATCACCTGGAAGGCCTGGCGATAAATTCCGACATTTTCCTGACTCAAAAAACGGACGATCAAAAGCGGCAAAAGGAACGTAAAGCCAAAGCCGACGACCTTTGCAAACAAAAGCCAGGCGCCTTGCGTTCTAAGCGATAAATTTCCATTTTCCGGATTTTCCAATTTTATTTATAAGTCAATTTTGGGTTCAGTGCGGATCAATTTCGTGCGAAGTTCAAGCAATATTGCTAGTTTTATACTTCGGTCTCGGTTTTTTTTTCCGTTGAAGGGATGAAAACTATTTCATATTTGCGGCGTCCTTTATAAACTCTTAACAGCAAGCGCGGCGCTATCTTTATCAAGCTGATAATCAGATACAGATATTTGGATCTTCGATATTCGTTGGCCTTTTCAAAGGCTTTTTTTGAGGCCGCAAAATCTTCCTGCAGCAGGAACGATTTGCCCCTTTCGACTTCCATATCGGCCCGAAGTCTTTCCCGTTGGCGGCGAACGATGTCCTCTTGCTCGCGGTTGAGATCGATCATTTCGACAATGCGGTCGAAAGAATCGAGTTCTCGCTGGATGCGTTGGATCGAATCACCCGAAATGCTGTCGAGACGGACCCGGTATTTGAGCAAAATTTTTTTCTGATAGCCCAAACGCGATCCTCTGTGCGACATCTTCAACCATAAGTTAAAATCCATCGCCCGAGGCAGTGCCGGCTCAAACCTTCCGGCATTTAGAACCGCCTCTTTGCGGGCGACAGTGCTTGACAGAAGAATATTACATCTGAAATCGAGCAGACTCTCAAAGTTTGCTTCACCATCGGACGGGGCCGCCTGCATAAAATTCTGTCCGGCAAAGGCGGGCTCGCCGAAAAGATGAGCATCAGCGTAAACCAGATCGTAGTTGTTCGTCTCGAGAAATTTAACCTGCGATTCGAGGAAGCCGGGCAGCCAAATATCGTCTCCGTCCAGAAACGCGAGCAATTCGCCGCGCGAATGTTCGATTCCGGTATTCCGCGCCGTGCTTGCACCCTTGTTTGCCTGTTTCAGATAGATTATCTGCTCGAAAAAAGGTTGCAGAACATTTTCAAATTCGGCTGAGTCTGGCGAGCCGTCATTGATAACGATGGTCTCGTAATTCAGGAAGGTTTGCGCCGCGACGGAATCAAGGGTTTCGACTATAAATGCGGCAACTTTATAGGCAGGAATTATCACACTCACTTTTGGGAGGTCTTTTATTACATCGCGGCCAATACGCTTTGTAAAATTCTGGTTTGAATTTGATAAATCTTGCATTGAACGTCGATCAAAAATAAATTGTTATTTTACGATTTTTCACGGATCGGCTCCCAACTGGCATAGCGTTCGCCGCGAAGGAATTTATAGAACCCGACCCAAGAAGCCAAATTGGTCAGCACAAAGTAAAGCGGCATCGCTAGAACCCCCGATTTCATTCCTTTTTTCTCCAATAGCCAAGCAATCAAAGCTATTGCGTAAAAAACGATCTGAAAAACCAATAGGATAAAGAACAAATCCGAAGAGAACGCCAGAAAAATAGTAGTCAGCAACAATACGAATAAGAAAACCGGGATGCTGTACCTCAATAACTTATGTGAGATCAATTCGATGGCAAAGAAACCGCTCTTTAGCGGATTCAGCATTTCACGGTTGCGCCAAAGGTCGGTGAACGTCTGCGAGATAACACGGACGCGCATTTGCATTTCTTTTTCGCTCTGCCTATTGGTTTCCTCAGTACAGACGGCCCCCGGTTCATACACTGAACGTAAGCCCTGCCGGTAAACGACCGTGCATATAAGAAAATCCGAACAGGCCTCGGGGTACATCGGCATGTACGCCGATCTCCTAACAGCGTACAAACAGCCCGACACACCTATCAGAGAACACGCTTTGCTTTCACTCTCTTTCAAAGAGGTCTCATAGTTCCAATACGAACGAGCTCCCGTCCCGACGCCGGATTCACTCTCATCTACATAGATCAGCCGTCCCGCCACACATCCAACCGTTTGGTCCGCGAAATTCGGCACCAGAGCCTTTAAGACATCCGATTGAAACATCGTAGTCGCATCCGAAAATAAGATCACTTCCCCGTCCGCCTGTTCCACGGCCTTATTCTGTGTGTGCGTTTTGCCGACCCTGCCGTCCTGCCGGAAAAGATTTACGCCCTTTGCGGCGAACTCCTTAACGATCTCGTCGGTCCCGTCGGTTGATCCGTCGGACGCGACAATAATTTGAAGTTTTTCCAGCGGGTAATCGATCGCGAGCGTGTTCTCGATCTTGCCGCGAATATCCTGTTCCTCATTGTAAGCGGTGATTATTATGGAGACTTTCGGCTCAAAATCCCCTTTTTTGATCTGCTTCGGAAATAATCGGCTGATAATATACACAAGCAGCGGGTAGCCGATGTAAACATAAAAAATTATGCCTACACTAAGCCAAAAGACAAATATTGCTAACGTGATAAAAATCATTAAGCCTTCTGCAATTTCAGCGTTCCATCGCTACGGATTTCACTCGTCTCCAGAATTTGATCGTTCGCGTATTCTGTCTGGTAGATGCGGCGCAGACAAACCGCGAAGGCGATCGGATAATAGATATACCATTGATAAGCGACCGACCCAAAAAAACTGGAAACCATATATCCGGCGATACTCGCCTGTAATCCTATTGACGTTAAATAGATCCATGAATTATCTTCCCGCCGCACTATTTGCCTTTCAATCGCAGCAAGTTTCCGCCAGGGACTAATCATAAAGATCATATAAGCCGCAAATGCCAACCATCCCAGCTCAGCGGAAACCTGCGTAAAGGCATTGTGTGTCTCCAGATTCCGGGTGCCGACAATAGGGAAGTTGCCGAGTCCGATGCCTAAAGGATTACGCAACGTAACCAAAAAAGACTGCTTTAAGAGTTCGGTTCGCTGATCGGACGATCCAACTGAATCAAGTGCCGGCACGAAAATCGACAACATCCGAATGCCGTAATTTCCCGGTGCAAGAGCAATTATAATCAACGCTAAAACACCAGAAATCAAAATAGACTTAAGCCGTTGGTTTTTGCCGATCTTCCACACTAAGACCGCCGCCACCGTGATCAGACCTAAAAACCCGCCGCGTGACTGCGTCACCATATTTCCGGCCACCATCATTCCTGCGGCCACAAAATACATGAGTTTCGCCAGCTTTTTTTTCGACGCAAGACCCAATACGACCGCGACCGGCATAAAGATCACGAGGTGCCCTGCCATGTCGTTCGGATTACCGAACATCCCTCCGAAATCGACGCTAACACGATAACCCTCAGTCGCAAATTCGCCTTTTTGATATAAATCGAGAGCCTGGTAACTCAGCATCACACCAACTCCGATCGCGAGCCACATCAACCCTTTTAGCCTCAACTTTGTTCGCAGCGTATTTACCATTATGACAAAGATGATTACTACTTTGCTTAGAGTTTCATTGAAGGTTTCCCACGCAAGCCCCGGGTTTTTCGCAATTGGAATGGTCAAAACTGCCCAAAAAGCCAGAAAAAGGATGCATTTGACCTCGGTAGTTAATATGGTCAACGAAGATTCGATGGATAACTGTGTCGGCACATACACAACAAGCGTTACAACGGCGAGAATCATTGCCATCGAGCTCAGTGCCGACAATGCGGGTATTAATTCGTATGGCCGAAAATAAAGAGTCAACGTAAAAAGAAAAACGCCGGCGTAGGTCAAGGTATGCCCTTTCCTTTTTGACCAACTGTCGTTGTTCAGTAATTTTTGATCTTTCCTGATGAGCCTCGATATTTTGTTCCGTTGCCTTAGTTGGTCAATCGAAGGTTTATCTAAAGCCTCTCGACGTTCGTTCGACGTCTCTAAAATCGAAGTTTCATCAACGATTTGCTTGCGGCTTTTGCCTTCTTCACTTGAGTCAATTTCACGATCGGAAACGCTAAATTGCCCGGCGGCTTCTTCGTTAACCGTCGTCCTGGGCTTTAGCGAAGCGCGGTCGTCCGATCCGTCGATTTTTGAACTAGACGAAAATGTTTTGAATCCAGGATTTTTCGTCTTATGTATAGACATTCCAAACGCGTTCTACCCTCGGCTAATCGTAAAGCCAGATTTGATCAAACAAAACGCGAAAGACCTTACGAAAAGTCATCGATTTCCCCTTCACTCAATTATCCATCACAAGAATTGTTCCGCCAAAGCCTACTGCAAAACCTCGTTTTCCGGCAAAAAAAATCCTTTCAAGTTTGTGTTTCACCCCGGTTTTTTCACGCTTCCAAATATTTCCCGCCGTTGTTGTGGATAAAATTGTTCCGTTATCACCCGCGACATATCCTTCGTTTGCATTAATAAAAAACACGTCGGAAAGATGTTCGGTGACGCCGGAGATTTGCTCCCGCCATTGTTTCCCGCCATTTTCGGTAAAATAAATGCTGCCCGTTCCACCAGCGGCCCATCCCGTTCGCGGATCGGCGTAAAACACGGAACTAAATTTCGTTTTGATGTCGCCGGCAAGTGTTGCATTGCTCCAGCTTATCCCTCCATCTTCCGTAAAAAGAACTGTCCCGCCCCCGCCAACCAATGTACCGTGTAAATCGTCGGCAAAATAGCCGTCAAGCATCAAATACCGGACAGGCAGCACAGATCTCTTCCAATTCGACCGATGGTCCTGCATCATCCAAATTGCGCCGCCTTCACCAACTCCAAACCCGCGGCCGTCATTTGAAAAGAAGATGCGTGCGATCCTATCGCGGCCTTCCTTAAACTGGATGCTTTGCCACGTTGCTCCACCATTCGATGTTTGAAGCAGGTACGACGGAGAACCGTCCCCGCTTTTAAAAATATCCGCTTCGCAAAGCAGCCAGCCGTTTTTATCATCCGTAAAATAAACGTCTCGAATGTTATCGGTGGTAAATTTTTTACCCTGCCGCCAAATCTTTCCGCCATCGGAAGTTAAAAGAAAGGTCCCGCCGCTGCCCACGACCCATCCTGTGTGCTGATCGACAAAATAAACAGAATGAAGCCACGCAAGCGTTCCGGATTCTTGCTTGATCCATCTCGCGTTGACCGACTGAAAGCACAAAAGGCAGACAATTGGCACGAGCACTTTTTTTAAGCGATTCATCAATTCGATCCTTTAGAATGGAGTGCCTAGAAGAATTCTCAGCGCTCCAACCCGGCCTATGGTGTCAAGCACTTTCGTCAAACTCCATTTCTTTTCAGGAACGATAATCTGATCGCCCGGCAATAGATAGGGTACTTCGATCTTTCCGCTCAGCAGATCGTCAAAATTTATAACCGTTTGCGTAAACCCGCCCTGCTGATTCATGCGCACGAGGAGAATTCGTTTCTTATCTCCTGCGGTTGCGATCCCGCCCGCTTCCGCAACCGCCTCATAAACGTTATAGCGACGGTTCATTATTTTTACGCCCGGGACCGCGACTTTTCCCAAAACGCTGAATCTCGCCGATCCGGCTTTATCAAGCATCACCATGACCTGAGGGTCGATTATGTATTCGTCCAATTTTTTCTTGATCTCTTCGGCAACTTGCTCAGTCGTCTTACCACCGACAAATACACCGCCGCGAATTAGCGGGTAGGAGATCCTGGAGGTCGGAGGAATAATTATTC
This sequence comes from Pyrinomonadaceae bacterium, assembly GCA_014379075.1. Taxonomy (GTDB): domain Bacteria; phylum Acidobacteriota; class Blastocatellia; order Pyrinomonadales; family Pyrinomonadaceae; genus OLB17. Next base: position 5,856 of record JACMMN010000084.1, read on the forward strand.
CGGCTTTTGAATATTTTGCCTCTCCAAAAACCTCCACCGAAATCACATCTTCAGGCCCAAGATGGTATTCGCGGAGATAATTAGTGTAGTAGGGCAATATTGCCGCCTCTTCGTCGGACAGAGCCGTTTGCGGCATATTGGATTTCGAGTCGGTGTTTACCGCCTTTTGTACTGACATCGCAGGAGGCTGTGCGATAAGACCACATCCGAAAACCAAACCCAGCACGAAGCTCAGGCCGATTTTTTTCGTCAAACTTATAATTTTCATTTCCTCTTTCCTCCCGGCACTGGCCGATCACCGTTAGCTATCTTCCGCCTTTGCCGAATAAAACTGTCTTAACCGTTTCAAAAAATATCATCACATCCAATGCCAAGGTCTGGTTTTTAATGTAATACAGGTCGTATTGCAGCTTTTTACGAGCGTCTTCGACCGAGGCCCCGTACGGATACTTGATCTGGGCCCAGCCCGTCAGCCCCGGGGCCACCAGATGGCGGAGTTCGTAATATGGAACTTCCTCGGCAAGTTTTGAAACGAAATGCGGGCGTTCCGGGCGTGGCCCTATAAAATTCATATCGCCTTTGATAATGTTCCAAAATTGCGGAATTTCATCGATCCGGATCTTTCTTATAACGCGGCCGACGAGGGTTGTGCGGTTGTCCCCGCTGGACGCCCAAACCGGGCCGTCCGCCTCGGCATCTATTTTCATCGAACGGAATTTTAACAGCTCAAAAACACGGCCGTTTTTCCCGACCCGCTGCTGCTTGTAAAAGAATGACCCTTCCGATTCAAGCTTGATCAAAATAGCCGTGAGTAATGCAAACGGAAAAGATAACGTCAAACCGATCAAAGCTAAGATGCGGTAAATAATGTCACGTGAGAACAGCGTCAGCTGCGTATCGCGGGATCGCTGTGAATAGATCAACCACGATGGGTGAAGCATATCCAAATGGACGCGTCCGGTCACTCTTTCAAAAAATGACGTGCATTCCTCGATACTTACTCTACCCGCCAGACGGAGCCGCAAAAGGACTTCAGGCGGAAGAGCTCCGCGCCGTTCGCGAACCCCGATCACGATGCAGTCGATCCTTTCTCTCTCGACTATCTCCTCCAGATCAACTATATTGCCCAGATGCCGAGCTTCCGGAATCCTGCGTTTAATGGCTCCGAAATTGTCGGTAATGAACCCGGAGATTCGAAGACCGAAGTCGCGCCGCCTCAAAACTGCCTCTGCAGTGTCGATGACAAGTTCCGCGTCGCCGACTATCAAAATCTTCTCTCCGATCCCTGGATGGCCGAGCAGAAAATGGATCCAGATGCGAAATGCCAGCAGCATCACGAGCGTAATGACCATCGAGTAAAGGGCCGTACCGCGGCCGATCTGCAGCGTTGGCGAGAAGTAAAAAACGACCGCCAAGAGGACCCAGCCGCTGCCCAGCGCCTGGATCAGTCGGGCGTTCAATTCACGGCGATTGTGCATCACTGTGAAATCGTAGAGGTCGTAAAAATAGAGAGCCGATAAACATATGAGCGTCACGAGCCCGACCTTGTACCACCCGTTGTTTTCGTTTAGTTGAAAGAGAGCTCCGTCCAGTCCCAATCGCAGATACAACGCCAAGATAAGCCCCGCGCCGACAATCACGATATCGACTGCGAATAATAATATGGTGCGGCGGCTGATTCTTGTACTCATTTTCCGATCAATATGAAAGCATCTCTACCACAAATCCCTAAGCATTTGCGTAGTAAATGTGGTTATAATAACTTTCATTCATGACGTCTTCCGATTGATTCAAAACCGCTCCGAGCATTCTTTCGCGCGGCAAATTTTCTAGAATGCGGTCAATTTCCTTGTAACGCGTCTGGTTTGCACGCACGACAAGGAGCGCTCCGTCAGCGTGATTTATCAACACGGCCGCGTCTGTAAATATGCCGAGCGGCGGAGCGTCGATGATTACGTAATCAAACATTTCACGAGCATCCCGCAGGATCGCCTTAAATTTAGGGCCCGAAAGCATTTCGGCGACATTGCTCCGCGTACTTCCGCCCGGCAGCAGATGCAGCCCGCCCGGATCCAGCCGAATTATCGCGTCCTGTAGCGAAGTTTGTCCTTCTAACACGTGCGACAACCCGACTCCTGCCTCTATGCCCAAATATTCTGTCAGGCTCGGCAACCTCAGGTCGCTGTCAATGATCAGAGCTTTAATGCCGTCTGTTTGGGCCAGCAGCCAAGCGAGATTGAGTGCCGTGACCGATTTCCCTTCCGACGGCCCTGCACTTGCGACGACGATTGACTGAAGTTTTTGCTTTTGGCTCTTGTGAAGGATATGCGTTCTCAAACTGCGGTATTCTTCGCAATAAGCCGAGTTCGGCTGCGTGATCGCTACAAGCCGGGGATTCACGCTCTCCGGATTAATCTCAAAAGACGCAAATTCCGGGTGTCGCAATCCTTCCATTTCCGTTAAAGTGACAGTATTTGGAACCGGCTCCGTAAAATGGGAATTAGGATTATTGCCTGTCACCGGACTCGGAGCACCGATCTTCAGATCGGGGTTAGCGAAAATCGACGGCGGAATGTTGTCGGCCCGCCGCATAGCCGTGCCGCTGTGGGCAAGGCTGTCCGCCGGCCGGCCCGCGGTGGATGTTTCCGTTTGTTTTTTCTGTAATGCCTGTAGAATTTTCATTCGAAATTACCCCAATTTATTCGTCAAAAAGAAAATGCTTAGCCGCTCCCGACTGGTTCTCGTGCCCGTTGCTCACGGCGGGATCACTCTGCCCGCCCAAATCAGCCGAATTCCGGGCGCCCTGACCATAGTCGCCCAGAAGTTCTTCGTGTCCGGCCGGAGTCAATATTCTCGCGGATCCGATGATTTGAGCCGCCCTGTCGCCGGCCGGGAGCGTCCTTTTGTCGGGCAGCATATCCAAATTATTGGCCACCTCTTCGATGATGGAACGATCGATCGTTTCCGCGTCCGCTGCATAAGCTGCGATCATTGCGTTATCGCAGATATTGTTGACCTGCCGCGGTATCCCTTCCGAACACTGAAATATAAGATCGATGGCCGACGACGAGAAAATATTTGCCTCCGAAGCACCCGCGATCAAGAGCCGTTGGGTGATATAACGCTCGACCTCCGCCACATCGGGTAGTGCCGGCATTTTGCAGCGAAGGGCGACGCGCTGCTTCAATTGCCGCAGATTCTGCTGTCCGAGCCTTTCCCGTAGTTCCGGCTGTCCGGTTAAAATTATCTGCAGGTGCTTGGCGGTATCGGATTCGAAATTCAATAAAAGGCGAATTTCTTCCAGTACCTCATCCGAAAGCTCGTGGGCCTCGTCGATGATCAGAACCGTCCGCAATCCACGCAGGTGCCGATCTTCCAAGAATCTGCCCATCTGCGTTAGAAGTTGGGATTTGTTCGACCAATCGGTGATACCAAGCGTTTGTGTAAAATTATGATAAAACTCCTCTATCGAGAGGCGCGGATTAAAAATATACGCCGCCAAAACGCTTGAATCGAGCCGCCGCAGCATCCAACGGAGTGCGGTCGTTTTGCCGGTTCCTACTTCACCGGTCAAAACGATCAGGCCTTTCGCCATTTCCACGCCGTAATAGAGACTCGCTAGAAGTTCATTGTAACTAGGCGTAAATACAATGAATCTCGGGTCCGGGGTCAAACTGAACGGAAAATCCGTTAAACCGAAATACTCTTTGTACATCTTCTAATCCTCCTCACACATGGAATCGGTTAGCTCATTCGCTCAAAAATATGCGTTATCTGCAATGCGACGATCAAAACTGGAATACTTACTATCGAAACAATTATTCCCGCGAACACCTTTCCCAGATAAAGACGCTTCTCCCTTAATATTTCGCCTTCAGTCAATAGTTTTGGAACGGAAGCCAGGATCGGTAAACCGGTATAATATTTTGCGTCCTCAATATTTTGAATTTTTAAGAGCCGCGGAACCTCGAAGAAAGCCGCGAGCATCATTCCGATCGCCAGTCCGATGCCGAGTCCAACGACCATAAAAAACGGCTTTTTCGAAGCGTTGACCGGGGTTTGCGGCAAATTCGCCGGGTCGACAACACGTATCGTTTCGCCCTGTAGGTTCGTTTCGCGATCGACCTGTGCCTGGGCGGCGTTATACTTCTTCAAAAGCTCGTCATAGCTAGTTTTCGCTGTCAGATATCGATTATTGATCCCATCAAGCGCGACTCTGACACCGGGAATAGCATTGATCTTCGCTTCGAGCCCCGCGATCAGTCCTGAATTCGAACTCAATTCCATATCCTTCGTTAGGAGTTGCTTGTCGATCTGTCCGATCTGGCTTTCGGCTTTTTGTTTTTCGATCTCCAGGCTCTTCCTTTGAAGTTCTGCCTTGCGTGCACCGGACTGATTCGCCTGTTTGACGCGTTTATCCGTGCTTTTCGCTAATTTGTCTAACTCTTCGTCAATTTTATTGATATCAGTTTGCGTTTGTATGATCTCGGGATGCTTGTCTCTGTATTGCGTCTTAAGATTTTCCAGTTTGGAATTGAATTCCGCCCGCTTCTGGATCAACTGCCCGTAAGCCGGGGTATCTTCGATCCGCGAAGCTTGGACTATCGCTTCCTGCGTCTCCTTTTCGCTAAAATCGACTAGCAGCCTGGATTGGCTGTTGATCGACCTGATGCTTTCCTGCACGCGGCCTTTTTCCGTCATCAGAGTCTCTTTATCTTTTGAGATCGTCGCCTCGCGGTTTCTCAGTCCCTCAAGCTGCGCTATCAAGCCCTCGCCGGATTCGGGCAACGTTTGAATGTTTTGATTTATGACGATTATCCGTTCTTGTTCCAAAGCGTCAAGCCCGCTTTTTGCTTCCGCAAGACGCTTATCGATAAATTCACGCGTAGTTTCCGCACTCTGATTCGATTCGATGTTCTGAGCGGCAATATATTTATTACCCAGTTCCCGGGTAATGGCCTGCACTATTTCGGGGGTGCTGTCACGATATGTGAGGCGCAGCCCAACGACCCTGTCGCTCTGATCTTCACCAACTTTTTCAGTTTCGATCTTAATCTGCTCCCTCATTTGGACGACAATGTCTTCCATCGGAACTCCCGCCTCCCGAGCACCCTCATAAAGATTGTGCTGCGTGATAAGCGGTTCGAGCGACGTGCGGCTCATAACATTTTGACCGATCGCCTGAAGTCGCTGCGACAAATTTTCATCGGTGAGGGACGGAACGACCTTTTCAGAAATAGTAGGAGCAGTAACGGTGAGCAAAGTCGTAGATTCATAGACTTTCGGCAGGTCAACTACCACCCAAGCGACTGCGAGTGAAACTGCGATAGCAGGCAAAACGATATGCCATTTGCGGCGATTCACGATTTGAATGATCTCGGCGGCCGATCTTTGTCTAAATTCAACGCTCATATTTCCTAACTCCTATTTCGTACTTACTCCGGCACAAACGGTGATATGAGTTCACGCACCTGAGCCGATACATCCACCGCGGCCTGCATCGATACCGTTTCGTCTTCGCCGACCGGGGTCATTACGCGTACCATCGCGCCATCCGAACGGCCTGTCAAAATACTGTCTAAAATCGTATGAACCTTGTCCATATACTCGTTTGAATTCGTCCGACCGCGGCCCTGATACCAATAGATCACGATCTCCTTATAATCGCCTCTCTGGACTATATAGCGATTCGCGGTAAGATTCCCGCCTTCCGCTGTTTTTATCTCAATTAATTGGTGATCCTTCATCTCCCAACCGGAACCGGGCAAACAGCTTTGCGGGCTGTGATATGTCGCACCTGTGCGCTGCGAGGCATAATAACCGATGTAAAGATTCAAGCTCCTATCGGCCAGATAATAATCCCTCATTACATAATCACTCGCCCGTAAAATGCTTTCCGTCGGGGCATTAAAACGCGTGTCGGCTCCCAACTGCTGCCACGCACCCAACTGCGGAGGGATCTCACTCAGTGGCCGACGCTCCATCTGTATCTCGCCGCGCTGTTCAAACCAGTTTATAAAAACACCGCCGATCAAGATTACAATAAACAGCGCAACGGTTTGCCGACTCGAAATTATTGAACTCGGGCCGGTCATCGAAGTTTTGGTTTCAACTCCCCTCACGGTGCCGCCATCCCGGAAAAACGATCTTTTCAATAAAGAATTGAACGCTATCAATATAACGAGTGCTGCAAGGTAAACAAACCAACCGGCAATCTCGTGCCAAACGCCCTCCGCCATCTGCCGGCCGTAGTAGTAGGTCAAGATGCCGGTCGTCATAACGCGGGCAGCATTTGTTAACAGGGCAATCGGAAACGCTGCGACAAACAGTATGATGGTTCGCCAAAAATCCCGGTCTTTGACGAAATCAAACCATTTTGCCGAAATAATATCACGACGCTCGCGGGTTAAATACCCCAAAATTAAAGCCAATGTCACGAGAGTCATTAACGAGCGAATACCGCTGCACGCTTCGACGACTTCCAGACCGACGATCTGCGTTTCGCCGCGAGGAAGTATCTCGATAACGTTCCCCTTCCGGACCGACGAAATACCAAAAAGGCCGATACTCCAGTGTGCGCTTTGCGTGGCCCACATCTGCAGTGGCAACGCTATTTTGCTAAATATGATCCGAGGCACCGGAATTGCTAAAAGCAATAAAGCGAACGGAACAGCAAGCTTCTGCAAAATATGGAAACCGAAAAAATAAACGACAATTCCAGCCAGCATCACTGCAATGGACACGCGCTGTGTAAAAAGCTCCGCGCCCAAGGTTCCGAATAACAGCATCGAAAGCGAAAATGAGACAATTGCAAGGCCAGGCACCACTCGTGACTTTTGCTCAGTATTCCGTAAAGTTTCAAATTCCAGCCATACAATATAGCCGATCACAAAAGGAATAAGCAGGCCATGGGAATAGTTTTCATCCGTCCACCAGTCACGTCCGAGCTTTGCGAAAACCGTGGCATAGAGAAACGATACAGCCGCCCCGATCAGAAACGGTTTCCACGTTGCTTTTAGATTTGTTTCGGCAAGACTCATTAGGGAATAAATCGAAAGAATTGAGGGGATGTTCCGGTTACGTTCGTCCCGGAACACTTTCGATACCTTTTTGTCTAACTACCGCCTATTCGCCTCTTTCATCTTCGTCTTTGCGTTTTCCGAGAAAACGACGTGAGACGTATCCAACTCCGACAAGTCCGGCTCCGAATAGCAACATCGTTACCGGCTCCGGTGTCGGGGCATTGTCCGGGGTTGTCCCCCCGGATCTAGGCGTCGGAGTGATCGCGGGCGTCATTGTCGGAATACGCCCGCAATCTCCTGTAGTCGAAATAAAGTCCCTTTCGTGGCCCTGCCCGGTGTGAGCGCGCCGGGCCGGGGCCGGAATTACGAGATAGATAAACGTACCGTTAGATGAACCGGTTGCGTGACAAACTCCAATATTGACCTGAGCATGTGCAAAAGAAGCTCCAAATGAAGCTAAAATTACCGACATTCCTAGGCGTAAGAGACAGTTGTTTAGGGGGAACTGCGACATAACATCTCCTATTTACCCTTTTCTTTTTTTTCCGATTCTCAATCCGCCCCCGGCGATCGAACTTCAGTCGCGCCTTACAAAAAGGGAGCGATCAGCGATTCCTGTCAAAAAACAGAAATATCCGACTCCAGTAAAGTGATAAATTAGGGCGAACACCAAAAAAGTACCACGATATACGAATCCTGTAAAGAAATAAATTCGGGCTGTTTCCATAAAATTAACATACCCGACTCACCGGTTTTGTAATTGTTGAACGAATAATCGACTACGTTTTGCGGTAAAGAGTCAATTTTTTTTCATCTTTTACTGCATTAAGATGAAAAAGGATATGTGCACGAAAGTAGTTCGAGGTGGAGTTTGTCTTTATTTGAAGGAGTCGATGGGACGCAGATCTCCGCCCGCGCCATTTGGATCGATCAAACGCACCGGCACAACAAGCGGGCGAACATTCGGGGATCTTCCGGCAATATAGGTGTTAAGGTTTTCAAATGCTTTTCGTGCTTTCCCCTTTCCCAGCGAACCGGCAAAATCCTTTTCGTTCAAATCCAAAATTCTTTTTATAGAACCGAATTTTACGAACAAGCTCTGCCGTTCTCCTTCATCGAGGGAGGGCAAAATTCCCGCCAATTCGTAGAAATAAACCATATCGCGGCTTTGCCGGTGGACAGCGTTCGCAAGATCGTGAGCCTCGTCCCGCAAAACCTGTAAAATGCGCATCGCTTCTACCGCCGGGTCGAATCCTATCGGAACACCTAGTTCCGTCAAAAAATGTGAGATATCCGCGTGCCTGCCGCTCGGCTTAACGGCTGCGATGACTGAAAACGAACGAACGCCTGTAATGCCTCTTAAGGCTGCCTTTAACTGCGGTACTCCGCCATCAATGACAACAAGATCGGGCAAATTTTCTTTGTTGCTAAATCGCCTTTTTACAAACTCCTGCAAGGTTTCAAGCTCGCTCTTTTTATCGGAGAACCAGAATTCGTATTCTTCCGATCTAAATCTGCCGTCTTCCCAAACAGACCTCGCCGACACCAGGTCGGTGCCCGAAATATGCGCAACATCGAATGCTTCAATACGGCGTGGGCTTCCGCTCAGACCGAATATCTTCTTCAGACTGCCGCTGATCTGATCGACGCTTAACTGCGGTTTTATCGCAATCAGATCGGCCTCGAGCTTCGTGCGCGTGACGGCACGTGCGGTCGTGATCTGCTGAGCGTTGACATTTACTATGACGATCTTGACCGTCCTGCCGAAACGTCGGCTAAGTTCCCGCGAAAGGTCGATTCGTCCCGGAAAATCCTCCGAAACACGAATCTCCCGCGGTGCATGAAACTTGTAAAACTGCGATATGACGTCACCGAGTGCCTGTGTCGCCCGAGCGTTTTCCGGAAGCGGCCAGGCAAAAACGCGCATCCCGAGCATTCTCCGGCCGCGCTGCGTGACGAGGTAAACCTTGATACCTTCACTGCCATCGCTTCTCTCGATCACTAAAGTGTCCACCGCATCATCGAGCCAAACCCGTCGTTTCTTGTCGTGCCAAAACTCATCCACGCGCGCACCTATATCTCTCAAAAATGCGGCATTTTCAAAATTCAGAATCATCGCCGCATCGTCGATTTGTCCTGAAAGCCGTGCGGTAAAACGATCCCGCTCGTTCGCAAGAAAAAGCCTTGCAAGCTCCACGATCTTGAGATAATCGCCTTCATCGCACAAGCTTTTCACGCATGGTCCAGCGCATCTTTTCGCATAATACTGAGTACACGGAACAGGAAAATTTCCGTCGATCTCGACAAAGCAGCTTCGAAGACGAAATGTCCGGTTCAGAAAATCGATCAATATTCTCGCCGCGGAACGCGTCAAAAATGCACCGAAATATTCCGCATCATCGTTATCAATAATTCGGGTGGCAAGAAGACGCGGAAACCTTTCCCGCGTCAGCTTTATGTGGGGGTAAAGTGGATGGCCTACGAGCGAGAACCGATAATTTTTCTCATCATTCATTTTCCCGGATTCTGATATGCGTCGAGCATAGTGTAAATCGTGTCCAGCGAATCGGCCTGCTCGATGGTCTTGTCGTCACGCCATCGCGAAATTCGGGGAAAACGAACCGCGACACCAGATTTATGCCGCGAGGATCTTTGCAAGGCTTCGAATGCGATCTCGAAAACTAGTTTAGGCGTGACGCTCCGCACCGGGCCGAAAGTTTCGACCGTGTTATCGCGAACATAACGGTCGACCTTGCGTATTTCGACATCGGTTAAACCCGAATAAGCCTTGGCGAACGGCACCAGAACGTCGTCCTTCCAGACGGCGAAAGTGTAATCGGTAAAGAGATTGGAACGCTTGCCGGTCCCCTTTTGGGCGTAGATCAAGACGGCGTCGATGGTCAGCGGATCGATCTTCCATTTCCACCAGTCACCGCGGTGACGGCCCGTGCGGTACGGCGATTCGCGGCGTTTGAGCATAAACCCTTCGACACCGAGAAAGCGGCTTTGTTCGCGGATCACGGCCAGATCTTTCCAGTTTCCCGCCTCGACCACGGGCGTCAGGCGAATATATTTTCGGGCGTCTTCCTCCAGGCCTTCAATTATATTTTCAAGAAATTCCCGCCGTGTTTTGAATTCCACCGACCGGATATCTTGGCCTTCGTATTCGAGTAGATCGTAACATTCCAGCACGACCGGAACTTCGGCAAGTATTTTAGCGGATACATTTTTTCGGCCAATCCGCTTCTGCAATTCGGTGAAGGGGAGAACTTTCCCGTCGATCCAGGGCAAAACCTCGCCGTCCAAAACGGTGCCGTTCGGCAACGTCGCGGCAGCTGCGGAAATCTCCGGAAAGCGTTCGGTGATCAGGTCTTCGCCGCGTGACCAGGCGAAAACTTCGTCCTTGCGTTTGATGACCTGCGCACGGATGCCGTCCCATTTCCATTCCACCTGCCAATCCCCGGGATCGCCCAGGCCGGGCAGGTCGGGGCCTTCAACGGCATACGCCAGGTAGAACGGGTAGGGTTTGGAAGCGTCGGTGCGCACGTGCTCACCGGTAAGCAGCTCGTCGAAGGTGATCGTGTCCGGGGTCCATTGGCCGCTGATGCGGTGGGTCAGGGCCTGGGCTTCGATGGCGTACACTTTGGCCAGCGCGTTGACGATCATGGCCTGGCTGACGCCGATGCGGAAATTTCCGCCGATGAGCTTGTTGA
>JACMMN010000085.1 GCA_014379075.1 Pyrinomonadaceae bacterium
GATCCCAATCACTTGTGTATCTTCTCGGACGTGTTTCATCAATTCGGCCGCCGATGAAACGGGCATCGAATCGTGCTTCTGGCCGGAGTGCGAAGCGATCTCTTCCTGGGAATAGCGCGCGTCGATCTTAGGTTTGAAGACCTGAACTTTTTGTCTGGCGATACGTGCGCGGTTTAGGCGACGAATAAGCTCCTCGGACTTTCCTGAGAACATCGAACCGACTATGACTTCGATCCAACCCGTACCGTTCTGCCTGTTTTTGCGGCGTTCTTCCGTATTGTCGAACGCAAATTCTTCAACCATAAAATTACGATTTGTTAGGCGAAAAATAATTATAGGGAAGAAGCGGGAAAAGCGGAAAGACGAGATCGAAAAAGTTTACACGCTAATTTCGTATGCAGCAGCTTTGCACTGCATTAAAACAAATTCCTTCGGTCTGATCTAAATAATTCACTACACGGCTTTTTCCAACATTAATTTTTCATCTACAACTGAAAGCTTCAGAGCGCTCAACACAGCTCCATAAACTTCGTCCACTTGAATATCATCGATCTGCTTGTTTTGGATAAGAAAGAGAGTCCCCGATTCCGGCATAAAAGTTTTAGGGGCGGTTTCGTAGAGTAGAACTACGGTCGGGGTACCTACGGCTAACGCAAGGTGCAATGGTCCGGTATCATTGGCGACAAAAACCGGAATGCGCGAAAGAGCGGCGATCAATTGTGAAATGGTCAGTTTGTCGCAGACTATGGTTTCCGCCGGAAATCCTTCTATGACCCTGTCCTTTAACAGGGCTTCTTCCGGCCCCAAAAATACGACCGGCCGCAAGCCGTTTTTCGACAATTTCGCCGCAAGCTCTGCGAACTTGGTCAAACTCCAGCAGCGACTCGGATTGCCCGCTCCCGGAAACAGGCCGACCATTTTAAGAGAGCCGGGAACGAGGCTGCCAAAATATTCCCTATCGACATAATCGAGGTCAACCGAAGAAGGCGAGAGTATGATCTTTTTCTCGGAGGCGTCTACTGCCAAAGGCTTTAGCACGTCGAAATATCGATCGACTATGTGCATCGCCTTGTCTTCGAGCGGCGGTCTCGAATCGAAATTACCCAGGAAATCGAGAGAGCGGCTTTCCCGATTGGCCAGCAGCCGGTATTTAGTGCCAGAAAAAAACGCCAGCAGGTTTGTTTCGTACAAACTGTGAAGATCGATTATAAGATCGAATTTCCGGCTTCGGACATCTTTCACCAGCCGTAGAATTTGCCAGATAGACCAGATCTTTGAGCTTTGACGCAGCTGCACCTTATCGACCGGTATGATCTCGTCCGCCGATCCGCTGAGATCAATAACCTCAGACGGGATTTTTCCCGCCAGCACTGTAATATTTCCATATGGAAATTTTCTCCTGATCGCTCTTAAAGCAGGCAGGCTGAGCACGACGTCGCCAAGCTGTCCAAGATCTATTACGAGAATGTTTTGAAAATTAAGCTGAGCGTTTGCCAAATCCAGTTCCTAAAAATCTCAAATCGCTACCGGTCATCTCTGCCGGCTTTTCGATTCCCATTATACCAAGTATCGTTGGCGCAATGTCCTGAAGTGAACCGTTTTCGCGAAGGGCCATACCATCCACACATTCCGCGATCAAATGAAAAGGCACGGAATTTCCCGTGGTGCCGCGGCCCGATAACATTTCCTCGCAATTTCCGTGAGAGGAAGTAATCACCGCGACCCCGTTTTCATTGCGGATCTTTTCAACAATAGCACCGAGACACGTATCGACAAACTGCACGGACTCGATAGTTTTTTCAAGACTGCCGGACTCGGCCACCAGATCGGAGGCCGGAAGATTAACGATGAACACGCCGTGTGCGTCGGCCTCAACGGCTCGCAGAAACATGTCGGTCACCTTGAAACTTTTCATTTCCGGTTCGGCTTCACGGGTTGCCGCAGTCGATGGCACATGAATGCTCTGCTCGTATTGGCTGGCTCCATCCGCGGCACCGTTAAAAAAATGTGTGACGTGGGCGATCCTATCATCTTCCGCGATGCGATAGTTTGGGATGCCGGAGTCGGCTAAAAGCTGACCGAGAGTATTTATCTCCGATTCCGGCGGAAACGCGACCGGCAAGTCAAAACTGTGGTCATATTCCGTCAGGCAAACGGTCGAAACTTTCAGATTTGCGGAATCGCCTGCGACCGATAGAGAGCGGGCAAGTTGCTTCATCGAATCTGCCCGGTGATTAAAGAAAATTACCACATCTCCGTCTTTGACCGTCGCTGCTGGGATCCCCGGTTCCGATTCAATCACGATGGGGGCAATGAATTCATCTGCTATCCCGCGCAGGAAGGATGCTCGAATTGCCGATGCTGCGTCCGCCGAACGTTCGCCTTCGGCGTGAACCAGCATCGTAAACGCCCTTGCGGTCCGCTCCCAGTTCTCGCTACTGTCCATCGCAAAAAAACGTCCGCAAAGCGACGCGATCCTGCCGATCCCAATATCCGCCATTTTTATCTCGAGTGCTTCTGCATAAATGTCCGCCGTGCGCGGCTGAACGTCGCGGCCGTCGAGAATGCAGTGGACAAAGACGTCGCTGACGCCTTCGCGTTTCGCCATCCGAAGCAACCCAAAAAGGTTTTCAGTCGAAGAATGAACTCCGCCGTCGCTGAGCAGGCCAATAAGATGTACGGAAGATTTATTGGCTTTCGACTCTGCAAAAGCCGTTTTCAAAACTTCGTTTTCAAAAAACAGGCCGGATTCGACCGCCTGCTCAATACGCGAAACATCGGTCCGGACAATGCGGCCGGCTCCGATACTCATGTGTCCGATCTCCGCATTCCCGGTCGCATCAGCCGGCAGCCCGACGCTCGTTCCGGAGGCCGATAAGCTGGTCTTTGGATAATTGGCCGAGATCTCGTCGTAAAAAGGTGTGTGAGCCAGTGCTATCGCATTGCCGTCTTTTCGAGAAGAAATTCCCCAGCCATCAAGAATTATTAATGCTAAAGGCCTTTTTGTTCCGTTTGTCATATAAAAATAGCGGAAATGAGTCGGAGAAGGAGAAATCTGCAGACGATGGGAATCTTGCCGGAGCAACGCCTTTCTTATTATAACTGAAACTGATGGGCAGTTTACAAAAAAATTACTTTAGTAAGCATTTGGAGCGGGCCTTTCCATCCAACGTTCGGGAAATGTGAGTGCGTGAAAACCGTATTTTTCGTAAAGCGAATGTGCGTCTCTAGTGGCAAGCACCCAGCGCCGCAAACCTTGCAGCTCAGGATGCGAGACGATACTTTCCATGAGCCATTTGCTCAGTCCCCGGCCGCGAAAGTCTTCCAATACGAATACATCGCCGAGATAGGCGAACGTTGCAAAATCGCTGATCACCCGGGCAAAACCGATCTGCCGGTCGTGATGATACAAACCGAAACAAACCGAATGCTCGATTGCCGTTCGAGTCTGCAGTACAGACCGGTCCTGCGCCCAGTACGAATCTTCAGAAAGAAATCTTTGAATAACGTCCTGCTGCAATCGGGTTTTGTCGGTATCGATACTATACTCGGCGTTTTTCCATTCCATGATTCTATTGGAGCTTTCAAGATCGCGCGCCGCCGCCGCCCATATCGGGACGGCTTCCCTCGCTTTTGAGGTCCGGAAAACTAATCTTTCGCCGGATTTCCAAGCTTATTCGAAAATAGATCGGGATCGGAGTAAATCTGGATCAGGCTTCCCGTCCTTGAAAGGTGCTGTGCAATTGCAACTGTTAGATAAACTGCCTTCGAACCGGTAAGGACATGCACCCGCGACAACTTATCGCGTTTCTGAGAAAAAAATCTCGTCCATTCGTCGCTGACGCTGACTGCGGCACCAAATGCCTCGCGAGCGTCGACAAAAAGCTCTATAACGCCGTCCCGCCCGATCGCGGTGTGAATCTCATCCAGCGAACTAGTCCCGAACTGGCCGGTATCGTACCCCGAGATCGTAACGTGCAAAACGCCCGGACGCGGCCTCTCGTAAAGAAAAATGCAGTCCCCCGCCGACAAACGGACATTTCCGCCTGAAAGGATTTCTCTTTTGATCGCAATATCGCTCATCAGATTTCCAGGTTCCGGTTCATCTTATTTTTGCCGGTTAATCCTGATTTGTGGTTCTTATTCCTTTACCACGAAGCAAGGGAACAACTAGGATTAAAGGCGCAAGAATCACGGTGATGCACTTGTCATCGAAACGGGATCGCAGATGCCACATAAACTAGTTCTTTTTCAATTGATAGAAAGCCTTTCTTCCGGGATAACGCGACGATTCGCCGAGATCTTCCTCAATTCTCAGCAACTGATTGTATTTGGCGATCCGGTCCGAACGGCATAGACTTCCGGTTTTTATCTGTCCCGCATTTGTCGCAACTGCAAGATCGGCAATGAAAGTATCCTCGGTTTCGCCGGAGCGGTGGGAAATGACGGCAGTCATGTTATTAGTTTTAGCGAGTTCGATGGCGTCGAGCGTTTCGGTCAATGTCCCGATCTGATTGACTTTAATGAGGATAGAATTTGCGGCGTCCTCGTCGATCCCGCGTTGCAAAAATCTTACATTGGTCACAAAAAGGTCGTCACCGACAAGCTGCACCCTTTCGCCGACCGATTTGTTAAGCGATTTCCAGCCTTCCCAATCGTTTTCAGCCATGCCGTCCTCGATCGATATGATCGGATATCTATCGCACCAATCGGTCCAGAATGCGGCCATTTCATCGGACGAAAGTTTGCGCCCGTCCGATTTTTTAAATACGTACTCGCCGTCTTTATAGAACTCGCTTGCCGCCGGATCGAGCGCCAGCATCACATTGTCGCCCGCTTTATAACCGGCTTTGTCGATTGCTTCGAGAATCGTTTCGATCGCTTCCTCGTTTGACTTCAGATTCGGTGCAAAACCGCCTTCGTCGCCGACGCCCGTCGAATAACCTCGCGACTTCAGCACAGTTTTCAAATTGTGAAAGATCTCCGAACCCATTCTCAAAGCCTCCGAAAAATTCGCAGCACCAACGGGCATAACCATGAATTCCTGAAAATCCACGTTGTTGTCGGCATGTGCACCGCCGTTCAGGATATTCATCATCGGAACCGGCAGGGTCCGGGCGTTCGCACCGCCGATGTATCGGTAAAGCGGGATTTCCAGGGCCGACGCGGCCGCCCTGGCGTTCGCAAGCGACACGGCGAGAATCGCATTTGCGCCGAGATTGGATTTGTTAGCCGTTCCATCCAGCCCAAGCATCGTCTCGTCTATCAGGGTTTGATCGAGGCAGTCGAGGCCTTCGACGGCATGGGCTATCTTTTCGTTCACATTCTCGACCGCTTTCAAAACGCCCTTGCCTAGATACCGGAGATCATCGCCATCGCGCATTTCGACGGCCTCATTCTCACCTGTCGATGCCCCGCTTGGAACCGCCGCCCGCCCGGTCGTGCCGTCTTCGAGGATCACTTCAGCTTCAATCGTCGGATTACCGCGCGAATCCATTATTTCGCGCGCCCAAATTTGTTCTATAAGACTCATTATTTGTCGATAGCTCCAAAAAGTCAGACTAAAAACCTATCGAATTAATTTAGCGTGATTTTTGGGCAAATACAAATAAGTCAAGGGGTTGGATTTTTCTTGTCAGAACCGGAAGCGACAGTGACGGGTTTTAGCTCGCAGGAAAAGAACTAATCGCTATCGCTCCCGGTTCTGACTCGCCGCTTCAGCTCTTTTCCATTCTCACCTGCAAAATGCGTCGTTTTGCAACCTTCTCAATCTTAAAGACATGACCGTTGCAGGGCACCGTATCACCTTCGGAAAGTATTGTGCCGGCGGCAGCCATGAGAAAACCAGCGACTGTCGTGTATCCTTCAGAGATCGGAACATTCATCTTAAGGCGCTTGTTCAGATCGCGAACCGCCAATCCGCCGTCCAGCAAAAAGCTTCCGTCCGGCTGCTCGTGTATCTGTTCGTTCACTTCTTCGTCATGTTCGTCCGAAATATCCCCGACGATCTCTTCCAGCAGATCTTCCAGCGTTATAATTCCCTCGACTCCGCCGTGTTCATCCACTACAAATCCGAAATGAAACTTTTCTCTCTGCATTTGCCGCAGCACATCTTCGAGCCTCGCATTGTCCACCACATACATCGGCTTTTGCAATATCCGGTCCAATTTGAAGCTCTTTGGATGCAACAGATAACTCATCACGTCCTTGCTGTGAATTACTCCTACTACGTCATCCAGCGATCCCCGGTAGACCGGCAGGCGAGAGTAGCCGATCTGGCGAAATGCTCCAGCAATCTCCTCAAGCGAGCTTGTTTCAGGAATCGCGACGATCTCGGTACGGGGAATCATCGCCTCCTTAACAGTCGTTTCCGAAAATTCGAAAACCTGGTGGAGTAATTTTCTTTCTTCTTTGTTTAGATGCCCGCTCTTTTCGGAAACAAGGATGAGCTGGCGAATTTCGTCCTCCGTATAGCTGGCTCCGTGTTCGCCCGAAGGATGAAGCCCGAAAAGCCTTACCGTCCTCGTGCCGGCCCAGTCGAGGACGCGGATCGGGTGATTAAAGACCTTGTAGAATATCTGGAGCGGAACGGCAACCGCGTAGGACACTCTTTCCGAAAGCTCGAGCGCGGCCGTCTTAGGTGCAAGTTCGCCGAAAACAATGTGCAGAAACGTTATGATCGAGAAAGCGATGGCAAAAGAGATCGTGTGCAAAACCACCCCTGAAGCCAAGAATTCAGCCCCCGTTAATTGGCCGATCTGAATCAATGCCGGTTCAAGCAGAGAAGCGACAGCAGGCTCACCTATCCAGCCCAAACCCAGTGAGGAAAGCGTAATGCCGAGTTGCGTGGCCGAAATGTAAGCGTTCAAATTGTTCAGCATCGCAAGCAGACGCACGGCTGCCGGGTCGCCCTCGGCGGCGGTCGCTTCGATACGCGATTTGCGCACAGCGACAAGTGCAAACTCGCTTGCGACAAAAAAACCGTTCGCCAGCACGAGGAATATGACCAAGAAAATGTTGAATGCCAAAGAAAGTAGACTCGGTGTTTCCACGATTGTCGAAGCGTCGGCAAAGAAAATTAGAAAAGATAAACTAGCGGGGTCGTCCATTACGGAAAATATACTTGAATGTTGGGTCTCGTGCGAGAATCCCGGATCTGATCTCCTTCGAAAAAATGCTCACGCACATTTTTTTATGCGCATAAGGCTGTGATTATAGCATAATCGCGGTTCATCGATTGCAAACCGAAAGGTTAAACTTCTTCGTGCCGGGGGCTATCTATCAGCTCGCGGATCATCATCCGGCAAGAACCGCAGCCGTGGCCGGCATTGCAAATATCGGAAACTTCGCCGACCTCTTTTACATTATTTGAATTGATGATCTCAATAATTTTTTCTTCCGACACTCCGAAACACGTGCATATTAATGCTTTTTCACCTTGAAATTCGTCGATC
>JACMMN010000086.1 GCA_014379075.1 Pyrinomonadaceae bacterium
GCCGGTGCGGGAAAGCCCGAGCAGATCAAGCAGGTAAAGCGCTTTGCAAAAACACAGGACAAGAGAAAAATAATCGCCGAGATCCGCGAAGTCGTAAGCAAAGGCAGCCATTTTTTCGCACCAAGATAAATCGCAGATCTTCCTTATACATCCTCAAATCGTTCCT
Source organism: Pyrinomonadaceae bacterium (assembly GCA_014379075.1). Lineage (GTDB taxonomy): Bacteria > Acidobacteriota > Blastocatellia > Pyrinomonadales > Pyrinomonadaceae > OLB17. The sequence goes on from JACMMN010000086.1 coordinate 167, forward strand.
CAAAGATCGTTCGGATTTTACCCAAAAAAATGTTTTAATTTAGAAATGGAAATTGCCGGCGAAAAAGTCTCTGCATTCGGCGAGGGTTTCAACGGATTCCTGCCATACGCGGCGTGGGTGATCGCGCTTATAGCTACGGGCGGAAGCCTCTTTTTTAGCGAAGTGATGGATCTGCCGCCGTGCGTTTTATGCTGGTATCAGCGAATCGCTATGTATCCGCTTGTCGTAATTATCGGTATCGGCATCGCAACCCGGGACACCCGATGGAAAGCTTACGCATTGCCGATAGCGCTGATCGGATTGGCGGTTTCCGTCTATCACAATTTATTATATTACGGCTTGATATCGGAGAGTTTGTCGCCGTGCACGCAGGGAATTTCGTGTACGTCGCGTCAGATCGAATGGCTCGGTTTTATCACGATCCCGCTCATGGCTCTGACGGCGTTTGTTACGTTGACTGTTCTTTTAATATTGTATAAACCTAATAAGAATTTATGAAAAAAGAAGTAAAAATATTACTTGGAGTCGGATTATTGGTAATCGCCGGCGGCCTGATCGGCGCGAATTATTACCGTAAATCGGTACAAAGTGTGCCTGTTGCGGCGACAGTCAATGAAGCACTGGTCCGCCCGGACAGCCCGAGCCTCGGCCCGGCTGATGCGAAGGTAACGGTCGTCGAATTTCTCGATCCGGAATGTGAGACCTGCGCGTCATTCAGCCCGGTCGTCAAATCTTTGATGAAGGAATTCGACGGCAAGGTTCGGTTCGTGGTTCGTTACGCCGCCTTTCACAAGAATGCCAAACCGGCCGCGATCCACACCGAAGCGGCCGGCGAACAGGGTAAATACTGGGAGATGCAGGAAAAGCTGTTCGCGAAACAAGGGGAATGGGGCGAAGTTCACGGGGCCGCTCATCAGCCGTCGGCGGTAACTCCCCCGGCAGTCTCGTTCGAAAAATACGCGCAGGAACTCGGGCTCAATATGGACCAGTTCAAGGCTTCGGTTTCCGACCCGAAACACGCCGCAAAAGTTGACCGCGACATGAAGGATCTCCAGACGATGGGCGTCAAAAGTACGCCCACATTTTTCGTCAACGGCCGTAAGCTGGCCCGTCTCAACCAGCAGGATCTGCGGGCGCTGATAAACGAAGAATTAAAGAAATAGTGGAACCGATATTTTTCCCGTCCCAAGCTGAGTTTCGTGAATGGCTTGAAAAAAATCACGAGACCGCACCCGAAGTGATCGTCGGCTATTACAAGGTCAAAACCGGAAAACCAAGCATGACCTGGAGCGAATCCGTCGATCAGGCATTGTGTTTCGGGTGGATCGACGGCGTCGGAAGATCGCTCGGCGAAGAATCGCATACAGTCCGTTTTACGCCGCGAAGACCGAAGAGCATACGGAGCGCGATCAACATCGCTAAGGTCGAAAAACTCACTAATGAAGGACTAATGAAACCCGCCGGAATTGCGGCTTTTGCAAAGCGTGACGAAAATAGATCGTCGATCTATTCTTATGAAAACAAACCGATGGAATTAGGCCCGGAATTTGAGAAATTGTTTAAGGCGGATGTGAAAGCCTGGGAATTTTTTAATAAACAGGCTCCGTCGTATGTTCGGACGTGTATTTTTTCGATAATGACCGCAAAACAGGAAAAGACAAAACTAAGCAGGCTGGAAAAGCTGATTGCCGCGAGCCGTGACGGAAAGCGAATCTAGAACAAGTCAGAACACCCTCCGACATCAGGACAAACCTCGACTTCTCGCCTGGATTCCTAACCACCCGCTGACGCAGGCGGTTCCGACAACAGTTACTTTGCGTAGATATAGAACTGCACTGCCTGCAGAATCCCGATGATAAATCCGAATGCCGCTCCGAAAAGTTCGATTGTGCGGAGGTGTTCCTTCGCGACCGACATAACAAGTGCTTCCAGCTTTTCCACCGGATAATTATGGATCTTTTCGCGAACCACGTTGCCGACGTCAAATTCCTTGATAGCTTCAGGCAGCTTTTCGCGGATCGCGGCGATGATCGTGTCTCCGAACGAATCGCTGGCCGACCGCAGTTTTTCTTCGGAGATATTGTCGGAGAGCTTGCCGATCGGCTGTGAAAGCAGGAGGTCGATCTGCTTAGCAAGCATTGCGTTAATGATCGTCGAAGTGTCTTCGCGGGCGATAATTCCCAGTAAACCTTTCGACAACATGCTTTTCAGCTTTTCCTCGGATTCCGGGTGCAGCGTTTGCATTATTGCGTCGATGCTGTGCGGGCGGAGTTTTTGCAGCATATCGCTGACGTATTTCGAAATGCTTTGCAGCATTTCCTCGCCCTGAAGCACGGCCAGTACGGATTTTGTTATCTGTGCTTTTAGCCGGTCCATCTGTATCGGATCGATGGTGCCAATAATCTCCGGCAGCGGGCGGGCGAGAGCGGTATCGATGCTCGAATCGATAAAATTCCTCGCCTCCTCGGCAAAAAAATCACCTTTTAATGTTTCCTCGATCCTCTTTGGCAAACTTTCGTTGACGAGATCATCGACCTCGCCGATCAGGTTGTCGCGCGACACGAATATCTTTTTGAAAAAAGGAAGCTGCTCGTAATAATCGTGGACCTCGCGTTTAATAAGCCCGCCGATCTGGTTGCGGGTCTTTTCGGCCGCGGCAAGCTCGGTCAGGCGGTGAACGACCGGCTCGATCTGCTCGTTCGCCTTTTCCTTTAGCAGATTTATTGCGTCGTCTGTAAACATTTGCGATAAAGGTGTTTCGGTATTCGCTAGATCATCGACGCGGCGGCTGATAAAATCTCGGATCTGATCGGCGAAGGCCGGGGCTTTGACAGCGGAGTGGATACGGTCTTCGAGAAAGCCGGTGATCTTTGCGAAAGCTTCATCATCGACAACCTCCGAAACCCGTTTCGACAGAACGTCATCGACACGCCTTTCGACAAAACCGCGAATCGTCTCGAGCGATTCCTCGCTTTTCAAAACGTCTTCGATATGTTTTGCAACCTTGAATTGAAGCGATGTTATCGCGTCCAGAACCGGAGCACGCAAATTCGAAGGCAGAGTTTCAATGATCGACGGATAATTCTGCGCCATCAATTCGTTGGTGTATGAACCGACAACACCGCTGATCTTTTTTCGCAGAAAATCCTTTCCCATCAGCTCTTCCATGATCGTTTCCTGCGAAACGAGCTCTTCGCCGACCGCTTTGCCGATAGCGTTCGCAAGGCGGTCGCGGTGGCGCGGGATCATTCCCTGCGGAAAAAGCGTAATGCCGAGAACTTTGAACGGCTGACGGGGGCGAAAAAGCATTCGCACGGCGAGCCACGCACCCGCGTACCCGTGGGCGGTCGCGAACACGATCAACAGGCC
>JACMMN010000087.1 GCA_014379075.1 Pyrinomonadaceae bacterium
GCAAGCAAAACGAATTGCTTCCACGATAAAAGTGAAGAAGGGCGTTGCTGAATATGCCTTGCCATAGTAATAATAGAAACCCAATCGCTTTGGACTGCTAGTTTGAAGGAGAACTAATGAAACCAGGAATTCTAAGATTTGTTTTGTTCGCCGCGTTCTGTGTATTTGTCTTTGGCATGAACGAATCCGTAAATGCTCAAAAAGCTGACGCGGAAATTTTAGCCGATGCGGCGGCCGTTAAAATAGTGCCCGCTTCTTTTTATTTCGCCGGACAGAGCGCACCGACGCAGATGCGTAATACTGCGGTTGCCCGTATGGGTAAAGACCGCCATTTTATTGCCGGACTGGTCGATACATCGGGTTATTCCGCCGAGATCAGCGGAAAATACGAAGGTTTTGTGATCACCGATTCGCCCATAACGATCGGCGGCAGAGATCTTGCCACCGGCGCTTACGGATTCGGTTTTTCCACCGATAATAAACTCCATATTTTCGATTTGAGCAGTAAGGAAATATTAGTCGTCGAAACGCTGAACGATAAGGAAATTAAACGCCCGCGTCCCTTGATGATGAGCGTTTCGGCGGATGGAGTGAGGTTTTACAAAGGGAAAAACTACGCGCTCGTTGCGGCAAAGTAAACTCAATTTTTAAAAGCGTGCAGGAATTTCCCTTTTTCCCGATTCGGCGGATCGAAAGACAGCATCGAAAACCGACATATTTTTCAATGAATCTTCGAGCGAAATCGCCTGCTCTGAGTTCTCCAGAATCGCCCGCGAAAATACGTCGCATTGAATCGTGTATTGGTTGGCGGCGGGAACTTCGATAGTTTGAATCGTTTCGCCGTATAAACTTGAGCCGTCGTCTATGAAAATCCTGGTCGGCCGGTCAACGGGAATGTTAAACGGTATCTCTACTTCGATGCGGCCGGTTGTTCCGAAAAACTGCATTCTTTGATAAGCAACAAGCTGGGTACCGCAGGTAAATGTCGAACAGCACGAAGGAAAATTAAGAATTGCGCTCGTCAATTTGTCGATCTTTGTTGAGGAATCGCGTTCGATAAAAGCCGAAACTGTTTTCGGTTCTTCACCGAGAATAAAACGTGAAATATTAATGCAGTAACAGCCGATATCAAATAAAGCCCCGCCGCCGGTTTCCATACTATTGCGGATATTAGCCGAATCATCGTTAAAATAACTGAAAAAACCGTTTATTGTCTGTAACTTGCCGATACGTCCCTGTTCGATCAGATTTCGCACCATTAGCCATTGCGGGTGAGTCCGGACCATGAATGCTTCCTGGATCTTTATGCCGGTTAGGTCGCGGGTTTCGATCAGCTTTTGAACATCTTCCGCATTCAAAGCAATCGGCTTTTCACATAAGACATGTTTTCCGGCTTCCGCCGCTTTTATCGTCCAGGGAACGTGAAGATTGTTCGGCAGCGGATTGTAAATCGCGTCGATCTCAGTGTCGCGGATCAACTCTTCGTAAGAGCCGTAAAACCTTGGAAGGTTTAGATCGAGCGCGGTTTGATGCGCCTTTTCCAAATCTCGCGACGCAACCGCACTTATCTCAGAATATGTTCCCAACTGCATCGCGGGAATCACCTTCGATGCGATTTTCGAGGTTCCCCAAACTCCCCATCGGATTTTTTTAGTCATGGATCGTATCGATTAATACGTAATTATTTACCCTGCATTTCCAAGCGAAGAACGATAACATCGTGAGAAGGGATAACGGCCTTTAATGAAACATCGGTTGTACCTAAATCCTTTTTGAGCCACAAGTCGCGAACTTTGTAGGAATCTTTTTTAGCATTGAACTGACGCCCGGCGAAATCGTCCTTTATAAAATTCTCCTTCCAATCGAAATTCAATGTTTTCGACTCTCCGGAACGATTGAGGAAACAGATAGCCCAACTTCCGTTCGCTAAGGGTTTCGCCCATACTTCCAGACCATTTTCCGAAATCGCCGGAAAAGCCTGAATACCAAGTGAATCCTGATTGATGGCGATAATTCCCTTATTCGTCAAAATCTCGCGGGTCTCACGACTCATTTTCCGTACATCGTTGCCGGCAATTAACGGAGCGGAAAGCATTGCCCACAACGAAAAATGGGCCCTATCTTCGGCGAGCGTCATCCCGTTTCCGACTTCCATCATGTCCGGGTCGTTCCAGCTACCTGGTTTGGCGTGGATACGCAGACCTTTCTGCTTGTCCAAAATCCGCATAATACCAAAACTCGACCACGTTCCGTGATTTTCCTCGCAGTCCCAACAATGTGTAATATCTCCTGTTGTTCGCCACATGTGCCCGACCGGTTTTGCCCATTCCCAAGGCTTGTTATCGCCCCACTCGCAGATGCTGAAAAGGACCGGCCGTTTCGCCGCATAAAGAGCATCACGCATAGTCGTGTATGCGCCGACCGGATTGATACCTTCCGAATTACACCAGTCGTACTTTAGATAATCGACTCCCCAACTCGCATAAACGAGAGCGTCCTGATACTCATATCCGCGGCTTCCAGGCCGTCCGGCGCAGGTTTTTGCTCCCACGTCGGAGTAAATTCCGAATTTCAGGCCTTTCGAATGAATATAATCGCCGAGAGCCTTCATTCCTGAAGGAAAGTGTTCCACGCTTGGTTGAATAAAGCCCTGAGCATCTCGCGTCCCGTGCCAGCAATCGTCGATAACCACGTATTGATAACCGGCATCCTTCATTCCGCTCAAAACTATCGCGTCAGCAGTTTCACGAACGAGTTTTTCGGTGACATCACAGCCAAATTTATTCCAACTGTTCCAGCCCATCGGCGGCGTCAATGCAAGGTTGTCAAACTTCTGGGCCTGCACGATCGAAACGGAAAGTATAATGATCAGCAGAAATAGAAATTGCTTCATTTTATATTCATTTTTACAGCTTCAGCATTCAGGATCGAGCTCAGTTCGATAATCATATCCAGATCCTTCCCGGTTTTTTCCGATACGGCAGGATCTATGACCCGCAAATTCAAAAACATTGGGCTGGCGGCGAAAAGGCCGATAGTATTGTCTAGTTCAACGATCAAATCCCGGATCGTTTTCGTTATTTTTACCTTCTCTACGGGATCTTTCTCGGCTTCGATTTTGTCCGCAACCGGAGTAAATAAGTTCGATTTCAGGCGATTTGCACTTTTACTGATTTCCAGTGAAGACGTGCCGATTTTCACGTAGTTGATCGCGTCGCCGCCTTTATAGGCGTCGATTATCGAATCCTGGGATTTTTGTATTTGTTCGAAATCAGTTTTGATTTCCTCATATTTCGCGGCCATTTGATCTTCGGTACTGCTGTCCGAA
>JACMMN010000088.1 GCA_014379075.1 Pyrinomonadaceae bacterium
ACCCGCACCCGCGAACACCACCGCCCCCGAACGCGGCAGCATCCCGAGAAAGGTACCCGCCAAATACGACGGCCAGGCAACTTTTGCCGAAGCCAGCAGAAAATTGGTCAGGGCAAACGGCATTATTACCGACAACCGAACGAGAAGAATGATCAAAGCTGCACGCCAAAACCCTTTTCCGACGAGTGCTTCGTAGATCGCTTGTGCCTTCGGATGCTTCTCCGCAATTTCCGGCAGCTTGTCGCCGACGATCCGCCGATGAATTAAAAACGACACCGCCGCCGCTCCGACAATTCCCGCCATCAAAACTGCAAGCCCGAGGTACATTCCGAAAGCCCAGCCGCCGATTATGCCGATGACATTCGTCGCCATCAGCGCCAATCCGCACAAAACGAGTACGGTCGAAAAATAGACCGCAAAGCCTATTTCCCAATTCTGACGCAGCCAATTCCCAAATGCCGCCCCAAAGAAAAGAAGTGCGACCGCACCCAGGATCGGCATGAAGGTCGTCACCAATGCGATCGGCGTCAATTTACCGAGTTCCGTGATCCAATCGCGAATTTTTTTAACGGTGCCGCTAATTTTCATTGCGGCGTTTTCAGCAATTGCCGGCGGAGGTAATCGAGAGCGGCCTGGCTCGAACGCCAACGGATCAAATACCGGTCGCCTGGCAGCGTCATTTTCATTGATCTTGTACTATGTTTATCCGCATAGCCGATAAAAACGGTGCCTACGGGCTTTTCGTCCGAGCCGCCATCAGGCCCGGCGATCCCGGTAACTGAGACGGCGTGATCCGTAGCGGCAAGCCGCCGCATTCCCGACGCCATGGCTTCAGAAGTTTCGGCGCTCACCGCTCCGTGTTCTTCGATGATTTCTTTCGGAACTCCAAGCGAACGCATTTTAGCCTCATTCGAATAAGTGACCGCGCCTTCTGTAAAATAAGCGGATGATCCCGGAACATCGGTGAGCCGCATCCCGATCAATCCGCCGGTGCAGCTTTCGGCGACCGAAAGCGTTTGCCCGAGGTCCGTCAGCATTTTGCCGATAATTTCTTCCATTGATTCGCCGTTCAATGCAAAAACAGCGGTTCCGAGTTTTTCTGCGATCTTCCCCGCAACGTCATCCAGCATCGCACCGGCATCGGCATCCGAATCGCCCTGCGCGAATAAATGAACTTCGACCTCGCTCTTGTTAAAAAGTATTGACGTCTGCACCGATCCGAACGATTTGTAGATCGGAGCGATCGCTTCATCGACTGCCGATTCTCCCATTCCGGAAACCTTTAAAACACGGCGTTTAACAAATATTTCGCCCGCTTTTGCTTTCAATTTCGGCAAAACATAACGCTCGAACATCGGCTTCAACTCGCGCGGCGGCCCGGGCAGAACGACGAGGAATTTGTCGGCCGCCTCCAGCAGCATTCCGACCGCCGAGCCGTTCGGGTTCGGCAGAATTTCCGCACCTTCGATCACATATGCCTGGCGTTTGTTGATTTCGGGCATTTCGCGTCCCCACCGCCGAAATCTGGCCCTGAGTTCGTCGACAAGGTGTTCGTGAAAAACGAGGCTGCGGCCAACCGCCCTCGCGGAGACCTGGCGCGTCACATCGTCTTCGGTCGGCCCCAGCCCGCCGGTTGAAATTACAATGTCTGAGCGTTTCAGAGCGTCTTTGATCGTTTCTTCAAGACGCGCTTCGTCGTCTCCTACTATAGTTTTGAGTTTTACCTCGACACCGATCTCGTTTAGTTTTCCGGTTAACCAAAGGCTGTTGGTATCCGTTTTTTCCGGCGTAAGTAGTTCCGATCCGACCGCGATAATCTCAGCTGAAAGCATAATTTGAAAACTGGTTCAAAGTTTAAGGTTCAAAGTTCAAAGTCATTCACGCAAACTTTGAGCTTTGAACCTTAAACTTTGAACTCCTGAGTTACTTGTAGATTTCGACGACAGGCTTTCCGTCAACGTTGATATAAGCCCGATACATGCCTTCGGAATTGAATGAAATGCCGATGTTGCCGAATTTATCGACGGCGATGATCCCGCCGTCGCCGCCGAGCTTTTGCAGCTTATTTTGGATAACCATATCGGCCGCCTGCTGGACCGTCTGTCCTCTGTATTCCATCAACGCGGAAATATCCCGTGCGACGCCGAGCCGTATAAAATATTCGCCCCAGCCGGTCGCCGACACGGCGCACGTCTCGTTATTCGCGTAAGTTCCGGCACCGATTATCGGAGCATCTCCAACACGTCCGTAACGCTTGTTGGTCATTCCGCCCGTCGAAGTTCCGGCCGACAGGTCGCCGTTTTTGTCGAGTGCAACCGCGCCGACCGTGCCGAATTTATTGTAAGGAAGCTCGGACGCAGGAGCCGAATTCGAACCTACTTTTTTTGTCGCGGCCTTTTCTTTTTCCTCTTTCAGTATTTTCTGCAGCCCGTCCCACCGCGGCTGTGTCCAAAAATATTTTTCATCGACGATCTCGATCTTTTGTTCTCTTGCGAATTTTTCGGCACCATCGCCGACCATCATCACGTGCGGCGACTTTTCCATCACGGCGCGGGCCAGCGTTATCGGAT
>JACMMN010000089.1 GCA_014379075.1 Pyrinomonadaceae bacterium
GAACTGAATCCCCGGTTCGCACGAGCGAGATTTAATCTCGGCCTTATCGCGTATATCCAGCGAAACAGGGTCGCGGCTCTTGAGCATTACAATAAACTGCTTAGTCTGGACAAGAGCCTCGCCGATAAGCTGAAAGCGGAGATCGACAAGCTCTAATTTCTTGTCGGTCGTACACAGGCGGAATTTTTGCTTTTTATTTAATTATCAATCTTGTTAGAAATTCTAGCGAGTTTCCCATCAGGAATCGTGCCAGATTCGGCTGATCGTGAGACCGGTCGTATCCGACAAGTTCGACATACGCCTGGCCCCGGACGTTTTTACCGGAGACCTTTCCCTGCACTGTGCAAGCTCCTTCCCAATAAACGATCATGGTGGTGCCGCGCGTGTCGAGTTCCTGATCTTCCAAAACCGGCGTAATTTGCAGATCGATCTCTAAAGTTGGAATTTTTATGCTCCAGCCGCTTGGATACGTCGCCCCGGAATGAGGGCTTTTCCAAAAACCGGACGGCTCGATCTGGAACTCGTCATTCGTTAATGTCAGAACCTCACTGTTTTCGTTAACAAACGAACCGCTCGAGTACGGTGAAATTGCACCTGCGCCGTTGCGAAGCTGATAACACATCAGCTCGGAATTATTATCCAGTTGAATAGAAAACCAATCCCAGCCTTTCTGATTATCGGTCGGCGTCCAGGTGCCGAACTCCCGGTCCATCCACGCCGAACCCGTAAAATGTTCGGTCGCCCCGTTTTTTGTCAGGTCGCCCTCGACTTCCATGCGTGTATAGGAAAAATATCTGGACGCCTCGCCTTCGTCCTTAAAAGACACGCCTTCTTTGCCGTTCAATACGACTTTCTTTTTCGGATTTAGCGTGGCTTCGAATGTGATATCCGAATCCGCGGTCGCACGAAGTATGTGCAGGTTATTCGATTCGCGTGCCGACCAGTCGCCTATCTGAAGATAAAAATGTTTCTCGCTTGCGGACGCCGGGTAGTCGAACACTCCGTTGGAGCTTTTGCGGTGTGAGTATCGAAATGACTTATCCTTCAGATCGGTGACAGCGAAGTGTGCAAAATAGAAAGGGTTGCCAATTAGGCGAAGCGGGACGACGGAAAATTTGTCTAGATCAGTACGGCGTTGAAAAAAGACGAGTTCGAAACCGAACCGGCGGCCTGAGCTTGTTTCGCAGTGGCCGGTATAATACCACCATTCCGTCTGCGCGTTCGAGTGGGCAGCGAGATCTCGCGGCAGGTTGACCGAATTCAATTCCGTGCCGTCGCGCAGCGTATCGGCCGTGCCGGAAAGCTTTTCCGTTACCGCTTCAAAAAAGTCCGCCGCAGTTTTTTCCGCGTTATCGAAGAATGTATTGAAAATGGCCCGTTCGCTCATTCTCGTTTTATTTCCTTGAGTAGTCTATGAAAAGATTCTATTCGAAATAAATACGAATTGCGGATTCAAGAATTGAAAAATAATATTTAGTGAAGATAGGTGCGGACATTAACACTTTGCATTTTGAAAACGACTCTGACCGATTCTGAACGCTTATCGAGATTTGCGGTTACGAACGGAGCACGGGATGCATCGGTTTCAAGGGCTTTTTGCAGTTCGGGTACGGCACGACTGTCGCGTGAGGGTTCTACAACTTCAGCGATCCTCGCAAGGCCGTCGCCGAATACGTCGGCGACCACCACGACCTCGTCATCACTCATTTCACCGCGTACCAGCGATCTTGTCAGGGCGACGAGGGCTCCGGTGGGGTTTATGCTTGGCGATTCCTCTGAAAAATCCAGTCTCGACCCCGCGTACTCGGACGGGGTCAAGTCGAGCATCGTCGGGTCGTCAACTCTCGCAAGCATAACGCGCGAATTGGAATTCGAGCGTGCCGCAGCGGCCGCATCTGAAATCCCGACCTGGAAATCACTGGACATTATTACCCATAATAGGGAAAAGCCCATGATCAAAGATGTCAGGACGCCCGCCGCATAAGGCATCAGCCAAACATCGAGCCACTCTCTTCGGTCTTCGACCAATGTAAATCCAGGAGCCGTCTGCGGGATCAATTCGTTGGCAATCGCCGTTCTCAGAGAATCGAGCAGGTTGCCCGGCATTTCAGGGCGAGAAATGGCACGCAAACCGTTTCTAAGATCCTGAAAATCGGCAATCTTCTGCCGGCAAAGCGGGCATTGCACAAAGTGCTCATCCAGCGAAGTTCGTTCTTCAACGGACAAACAATCGTCAAAGTAAAGCGGAAGATTTAATTGTAATTCCTGACATTTCATTGTTTCTGATCGAGTGAATGGCTGGCTGACCCCGGCTGTTTCCCGTTCGCGGAAAACAACGCGTTTGTCTGTATTGAGATCCGATCCAGTGTTTCGCCGGGCATATTCTTATAGATGTTGCTGGTCTAATATCAAATGAACGCCTGGCAAAATACGTCTCGAAACTCACGGCTGACATTCGTTCTCTTCGACCTGTCGTTTGGCACCCTTTTATTTTGTCTTCAAAGATAAAACCGGGGCGAGTCAACCATTCACTCAATTTTCAAAAATCCTTAAGTCGTCGGCGTAATTCTTCGCGTCCGCGAGCGATCCGCGATTTTACCGTGCCGATGTTCACATCCAGCATTCGCGATATGTCTTCGTAGGTTTGGCCCTCGATATCGCATAGAATTATTGCCTCTCGAAAAATATCGGGCAGATCGAGCAAAGCATTTCGCAGTGCCGTCTCACGTTGCCTCATCATTGCCGCATCTTCGGGACTATCGGACGTTCCCGCCATAGTCTCAGACAAAAGTCTGTCGCTGTCGCCGATCGGGGCGTCCAGCGAAACCGTTTTGTCCCGCTTACGCCGATTCCACCAGCGGTGCCGGTTCCGCGAATGATTCACCGCTATCCGAAAGAGCCAGGTTTTCAATTCCGACTCTCCGCGAAAGGATTTGACCGATTTCAGGGCACTCATAAAAGTCTCCTGCGTCAGATCTCCCGCTTCCTCGGGGTTTTCGGTGAGTCTGTAAAGCAACGCGTAAATATCTGATGAGTAACGTGTTACTAAAACGTCGAAGGCATCCGCGTCTCCTGATCTCAGTTTTTCAATGAACTCCAATTCAACGGATGAGTAGGCACTGGAAGATAAAGCCGCCGCCGCAGCATTGCTCAGATCTTCGTCGTCAAACGTAATTGACTTGCTGAAGAACATTCCGCGCCCCTCGCCCTTCTCTTTTAGAGAAAATTTCAAATTGGCCATCCGCCTTTTCCGCGAACTTTATTGTTAGACACCGTTTGCCGGGCAATGTTCCCGGGAATTTAAAAAACTTTTTTCCTACAACTTTGATTCAATGGAAGCCGAATTTTTGCCCCTCCACCCAAGTTCTTTTGCCCTTTAAGCTGCACTTATTTGCTCTCGACGAGTTTTTAAGATAAATTAACTCTTTTGGAAAAAAGCCTGCTAAGGCAATTATACAACGATAGGGCAAGGCGAAATTGCAGTTTTTTAATAATGGCTAGAAAAAAGAGAACCGTCACACCGGCAATACTGCCCGCAGCCGACCAAAAAGAAAAGGTCGCCTACCGTGGAGATCAGTTTCAGCAAAAGGTCGGAAAAACAATTGAAGGAGCCGGCAAGAAGCTCGAGGGACAGGGAAGAAATATTCTTTACGCGATAGCCGCCCTCGTCGTGCTCGCGATCGTTATTTGGATCGTAATGTCCTGGAGCGGCAGGTCGAACTCCGCCGGGCAGGCCGCGCTCGGTAAAGCTATCGAAACCTCGCAGGCGCAGGTGACGGATTCGCCGCCGCCTGCCGGTTCGACCGCGAAAACCTTTAAGACTGAAAAGGAAAGGGCCGACGCATCGATCGCCGAGTTTCAGGCCGTGGCTGACAAATTCGGCGGCGATATTGGCGAAAAGGCAAAGTATTTTGTCGCGGTGAATCGCCTCGGCATCGACCGTCCGGCAGCGGTCCAGGAATTGGAAGCCCTGGCTAAATCGAACGATGAAGTCGGCAAGCTGTCGAAATTTGCCCTGGCGGAAGCAAAAGCGAACGGCGGCGATATGGACGGAGCGGTTGTTCTTTATCAGGAATTAGCGGCGATGCCCGATGCGATCGTTGCAAAGGACACGATAAATTTCGAACTTGCAAAGATATACGAAAAGCAGGGCAAGAAACAGGAAGCCGTCGATCTGCTGTTTAATATTGCGAAGACGGCGAGCGAGGCAAAGGACCTTGAAGGAAAGGCAATAACGCTGACCCCTACCGCCCAAAGTGCCAAGGAAAAGCTCAAACAGCTCGATCCCGAAAAGGCAAAAGAGATTCCGGAACCCGCGCCGGATCAATCGCTCGGCGGAATGCCGTTCGGAATGTAAGCGTTCGAAGTTCCGCCTTCAGGGCGGCTTCTTTCGTAACAACATTGAAGAAAACCGCCGAATTGGTTATTTGTTATAATTACAAGTACAAGGCGGTTTTTTAATTGGACGATACTATCTCAAATAAACGAAACGAACTTTCCGCAGCCGGCGAACGCGTATCTATCCGCGTTTCTCCGAACAGCTATTTCGTCGTTCTGTTTCTCTCCGCTTTTTTCTCCGGTTTATTCATATACCTCCAATATGACATTGCGGGTTTCGTCCTGCTCGGCTTTTCCCTTGTTTTCATTCCATTGCTGGCATTTCGCGACCGCATCGTCTTTGACGGTCGGCGGCTCAGCCGCTCCGGCTTGATCCCGAATACCTGGGCGAATTTCAACCGTTCCCGCAGGCGGCTGAAGATCTTCGATGTGGAGCAGGTGGAAACGCACGCTGTCCGGACGATGAAACGGGCGGGTAAGGTCACGTATCGCTACACCACGTCGATCCGCGGTAAAGGCATCAGTTTCGTGATGGTGTCGGGCGGCAAAGATTTTCGCGCGATGATCCGGAGTATTCTGCCGCTGCTGCCGAACAATGTATTGGACAACCGCTCGATGGAGCTTCGAGACTATATTTCCGACCCAAAGGAAATTCTCATAAAGGCGGAATTTTCCAGGATACCGTCCGCCGATGTTCTCGAAGGTTCGCTACGGTCGGTCCAGATCAAGGCAAAACGAAATACAGCCGCACCCCTTGATGAAAATATTGCCGCCGAGCAGGACAAGGTGTACGGTTTGCGGAAACTGGCAAATGAACTGCGTCTTTCCGGTGCGCTCGTGCAGGCCATCGAGGCGTTCCGCCGGGCGCTTCTTCTAAGGCCGACGGATGCGTGGCTTTTGTTTGAATTTGCACGCTGTCTGCAGTCATTCGCGGGAGCGGAGCGGGACGGAAAACTCGAACGCAAGGCTATCGCAATGATGCGGCTGGCCGAAAGGCGTGCGGGAACCGACGGCGATCTGCTGGCGCGTCTCGGCGAAAGTTATTTTCAATCGGGCGAATGGCGCCGGGCGGGGATCGTGTTCGAAAAAGCGGCCGAATCGGTCGGCGAAAGTTTCCGCGTCGTCCGCGGCCTCGCCGAGATCGCCCTACGCGAAGGTAAGATCGCCCACGTCATC
>JACMMN010000090.1 GCA_014379075.1 Pyrinomonadaceae bacterium
TAAATAATTATGAACAATCAAAAAATCGCTGACATTTACGCCGGAAATAATAAAATCCGGGAAAAATTCACCGAAACGCTCTCAGCATTAACGGATGTGCAGGCTTCGGCCCTGCCCGACGGTGAGAAATGGACGGTCGCGCAGATCGCAGAGCATGTTTCGATAGTCGAGGAAAATATGGCAAAGATCTGCCTTAAATTGCTGTCGAAGGCACAGGCCGATGGCAAAACATCCACCGGAACGGCTTTTATTTCGGACAGTTTTCGTGCGAGAGGGGCGGAAGTCGCTCAAATTAAGCTTGAAGCACCCGAAATGGTACACCCGTCCGGCGGCAAATCTATTGCCGAATCGCTCGCAAAAATGGCAGAAACCCAGGCGAAATTTAACGAGTTGCTCCCGCTTTTTGAAACCTGCGATTGCGACGAAAACAAATTTCCACACCCATTTTTTGGAGACCTTTCCGCGGCCGAATGGCTGACACTCGCCGGCGGCCATAAGGCCCGCCATCTTAAACAAATAAGAAACGTTCTGGCGAAAAGCGGGCAATAAAAAAGCCCCGGTTACCAGGAGGGCGCATAACCGGGGCAGGAGTCCAAACAAATGCTTCGTAACTTACAATCCCGCAAGTGTTTGAAGCTGTGGTTATGATGAATTTCGGAGCAGCTAGGGTTGCCCGTATCTCTTTCTCAGGGTGTGAGCGTACAACGCAGTGTGATAAGATTTCCTACTTGCATCTATAAGTAAACCGAGGGTAAAGGCCCGGCTTCACAACAATTTCATGGACAAATTTTTAATCCGCGGCGGAAGATCATTACGCGGAAAGATCGAGATCAGCGGAGCTAAAAATTCGGCTCTGCCGTGTTTGGCGGCGGCTTTGCTGACGCCGGAAACGGTGACGCTGCACAATGTTCCTTATGTGAAGGATCTGATAACACAGCGCCGACTGCTTGAAGATCTGGGCGCGACAGTGCTCACGCCGGAACTCCGCACTCACAAAATAACTGCAAAAAATATAGAAACGTTCGAGGCTCCCTACGAACTCGTAAAAACTATGCGGGCGAGTGTTTTGGCTTTAGGGCCTCTACTTGCCCGTTTTGGCCAGGCAAAGGTCAGCCTGCCCGGCGGCTGTGCAATCGGCACACGGCCCATCGATCTTCATTTGCGTGCCTTTGAGCAGCTGGGAGCCGCAGTTTCGCTCGAATCCGGCGACGTGGTTGCCCGCGCTCCTAAGGGACGGCTGATCGGTGCCGAGATCGCTTTTGAAAAGGTTACCGTAACAGGGACCGAAAACGTTATGATGGCCGCGGCCCTTGCCAAAGGCAAAACGATTATCCGAAAAGCCGCCCAAGAACCTGAAATTGAAGATCTTGCCGAACTTTTGAATAAAATGGGTGCGCGAATCAAAGGAGCCGGAACATCTATTATCAGGATCGACGGCGTCGAAGCCCTAGGCGGTGCGGAGCACACAATTATTCCCGACCGTATCGAAACCGGCACGTTCATCGTTGCTGCCGCTATAACAGGCGGCGAACTTGAGATCAAAAGCTGCGATCCCGGACACATCAAAGCGGTAATCGACAAACTGCGCGAGGTTGGTGTCGAGATCGAGGAATTGAATCAAAACACGCTGCTGGTGAAGTGCGGAGCAGGCGGCTTAAGGGCCAAAGACGTCACGACCGAGCCGCACCCGCTTTTCCCGACCGATATGCAGGCACAGTACATGGCCCTTATGACACAGGCTGAAGGCTTGTCCACAGTGACGGAAACCATCTTCGAGAACCGCTTCATGCATGCCTCGGAATTGATCCGTTTGGGGGCGAATATTCAGATCTCCGGCAATAAGGCTGTCGTTCAAGGCAAAACCCGGCTGACCGGTGCACCGATCCTCGCATCCGACCTGCGAGCGTCGGCCTCATTGGTATTAGCTGCACTTTGCGCACAAGGCGAGACACTTATCGACCGGGTTTATCACATCGACCGCGGGTATGAAACGATAGTCAAAAAATTAAGCTCCGTCGGAGCCGATATAGAGCGGATAACCGACAATATTGCCGCCTCGGCCGATTAATTCTTGCGGACAGATTCCGGATCTTTCACCGTAAATTTAGATAACGTTTTTTACGTAACAATTTCGTGTTTACACATTTTCTGATATTCCGCTGGCCTGAGTGGAGAAAGACCTATTTTATCTACTTGAAAGGTTGAATCATCATTCAACTTCTTCAACCCAGCAGTTAGAGTATGCAATTATGCTTGTTTTCCGAGCTTCCCTCCTTGATCCTGTTCCAATTAACAATCTCTATTAACTGTGTTTTAATAAAATACATAGAGTTATGAGCCCAGACTGTATATTTTGCAAGATCGCCGCTGGGGAGATTGCAACCCGGAAAGTTTACGAAGACGATGTCTGTGTAGCGTTTAACGATCTTTCTCCGCAGGCACCCACGCATATCCTGATAATTCCGGTCGGGCATATAGACTCGTTGGATACGGCGAAAAGCAATGAAGAGAATGTTTTAGGCCATTTGTTATCCGCTGCCGCCCACATTGCCCGTGACAAAGGTTTCGCTGATGCCGGCTATCGTGTCGTGATCAACACAAACGGCGACGGCGGACAGACCGTATTTCATTTACATGTCCATCTTTTGGCCGGCCGTCCGTTTGACTTTCCCCCGGGCTGAAATTTCATAATCAGAGCTATTTCGTAAGACTTATGAGAAGTTTTTTTTCCGGTTTGATCCTGTGTCTTTTAGCGTTTAGCCAAATTGGCTGCTCTGGGGATGCCGCTTCCGAAAACGCAAATGCAGTCGTGGTTTCAAATAGCGAAGGCAGCACCAATTCGATGACGACATCAACGCCGCTGCCCGAATTCACAGACGCTAATGAAGCTTTGGCGGCAGGGGACAAACTGCTCGAAACCAGCGAAACGGACATGGCGATCGCCGCCTATAATCAGGCCGTCAAGCTCAACCCGGAATTTGCCGAAGCTTTTTTCAAACTGGGCGTGGCATTTTCGCTTATAGAAGCCAGAGATGCCGCACTAATCGATGCGGAGGAACCCACACCTGATCCAAAGGAGAAAAAGACTAAGGAAAAGAAACCGGACTCGGTGATCTCATTTGAAAAAGCCGTCGAAGCTTATAAAGTAATGATCGCCAAAGATCCGAATGCCGATGCCGCGCATCATAATCTTGGCAGGTCGTACAATAAATTAGACGAGGACGAGGACGCCGCGAAATCGCTTCGCCAGGCCGTCAAACTCAAACCCGATGATACCGAATATCAAACCGAGCTGGGCGCGATACTCATAAAACTTGCTAAATATGCCGAAGCCGTCGGAGCACTGAAAAAAGCTCTTGAATTGGATGCCGATAATACAAAAGCGGAAGAACTGCTAGCCGATGCCGAAGCCGGAAGGAAACGTATCGGTTTCTCCACGGTGAAAAAGGATGACAAAAAGCCGGGCAAGTCCGAAGATGCGAATGCGAACATTGAGACGAACGACAATAAAGGGACCGCATCCGGCAACACAATGAGAAAATTGCCGCCCGCGAATAAACCGAATTAAACAATGGTAATCCAGATGTCCTCGCTTGCGTGAGTGTGAGGCGGACGACCCTTTGCTCGTCGGAGGGGCGTGTGCGCAGACATCTGCCTTCCAGTTCAAAAGTGAATCTAAACTACACACATTGCGGTCAATCTGTGTCAACTTGACATTGCCAAGGCAAAACTTCAAATTAGCCATACGGCTTTTATGAAGATCGAACTCGAAACACCTAAAACTCTTTCACTTGAACGCAAAATAAAAATGCACGAGGCACGCGAGGCGATAATTGACCGTCTCGCCCGCGACCTGCCAACGACGATCGATCTCGAACGGTTCCTTAATGTCGTCGTTTCGGAGATCGGGAGGATGCTGCTGGCGGATCGCTGCGACCTTCTGCAACTGGTCGAAGGAAAAGAGTTAAGCATCAGCCATGAGTGGCGTAAGGACGATTCGATCCTATCAAGTCAGGGAACGACCATACCGGTCGATCCGGCAAAACTCGGCGAGCGATTCGATATTACAAAGCCCATAATCCTCAACGATATTTCAAAAACCAAGGACCCAACGCTTCGTTTTTTTGCCAAAGCCCTCGATACACGTTCTTTGCTAATAATCCCGATCATGCTCAGCGGAAATGTTTTGGGTTTGCTCGGCTTGCACGATACGAAACAGCCGCGTATGTGGCTGAACGAAGAGGTTGCTTTTCTAGAATCTATTGCCCAACAGCTTGCCATCGGTTACCAGTACACGCGGCTATATGTGGCGCAGGAGCAGGAAACGCGTCGTGTTAACGCGCTGCTCGAGATCGCCAACATGCTCAATTCGCACTCCGATTTTAACGAGGTTTCGACCAGCGTTCTGGAACGCGCTATTAGCCTCGTCGGTGCTGATTACAGTGCGCTTGGCGTGCTCGACCAAACCGGCAAGAGGATATCGCTCGTCTCGTTCAAAGCCGCCGAGGGCATTAAGCCGAGCCGCGTATTGAGGATCGTAGAGGAGCATGGCGGATCGCTTGCCGTCGACACGTTTCCAGCTATCGCTGAGCTTTTGCGCGAAGGCAAAACTCGTCCGCTCAACGATTCACAGCTTCCCTTCGGCCTCCGGCTGATCTTTAATACGCAGCTTGGCGGAAAAGCCGCATTGGTCACGCCGGTTCGCGTGGGCGGACAAACATTCGGTTTGCTTGGCTTCGTGTTCAGCAAGGCAAGCGTATTCGAACATCACGATATAGCCCTTGTCGAAGGCATTGCTGACCAGATCGGCACTGCGCTCGAACGCGATCAGCTTTCTGCTGAGGTTATGCGGCTTAAAAGCGAATTACACCAGCGGAGCAGCGAGATCATCGGCCAGGCACCTTCGATCCGGCGGGCCATTGAATTAGCGCTAAACGTTGCGGACACGACGACTACCGTCCTCGTTCAAGGAGAGTCCGGAACGGGCAAGGAACTTCTCGCCAACCTCATTCATTTTAATTCCGGCCGCGAAAACAAGCCTTACATAAAGATAAACTGTGGTGCGATCCCGGAAACTTTGCTCGAATCTGAGCTTTTCGGACACGAAAAGGGCTCTTTTACCGATGCCCGTTCGCAGCGGCGTGGGCGTTTTGAAGAAGCCGATGGTGGAACTTTGTTTTTGGATGAGATCGGCGAAATGTCCATGCAGGCACAGGTCAGGCTTCTTCGCGTACTTCAGGATGGCGAATTTACACGCGTCGGCGGCAGCGATGTGATCAAATCCGACGTGAGGGTGATCGCCGCTACTAATATCGATCTCGAAAAAGCCATCGAAGACGGGAAGTTCCGGACCGATCTGTTTTATCGCCTTTCGGTTTTCCCTGTCACGCTGCCGCCGCTTCGCGAACGCATCGAAGACATTCATCCGCTCGTTTTTCATTTTCTCGAACGGTACAAGGAAAAGACGGGCCGATTTGTCTCGGGGATTTCGAAGGAAGCATTGCGGGCTCTCGTCAATTATGAATGGCTGGGAAACGTCCGCGAACTGGAAAACGCGATCGAGCGGGCCATTATTATCGCCTCCGGACGCCAGATCGAACTCAACGACCTGCCCGAATCGATAAGCAAAAAAGCAGTCGAAGCCTTTGCCCACGCCCGCCAGGAACGAGCCAGAGCGGCCGGTGAAGGCCGCTCCATAGGCATTGAGATAGACCTTCCCGCATCGATGGACGAGATCGAAAAAATGGTCATCGCCGCCACGCTGGATTATACGCAAGGCGATAAATCCCGAGCCTCCAGACTGCTGAACATCGGCCGAAAAACCCTGTACAGAAAGCTGGACCTATACGAGGAAGACGGTAAATAAGCAAAGTAAGGCGGAAACGCAAAAAGCTATGGAGCGGGCTTTTAACTTTATGTAAAAAGCACGCTCCATAAACATCCGTGTTTCCGCTTTGTTATTAGTTACCGGAGGTGAAATTCACATCCGTAAGATTGTCATTCACGGTTACAGCCTGTGGCGAAAACTGAAATCGTTTTGAGGCAACACTAAGAACGAATGTCTGTCCAGACTCCATATCTTCAAAGCTGTAGTATCCGAACGAAGATGTGATCGTCTTTCTCGTGTTTCCGTTCTGGTCAGTCGCCATTACAACGGCATTTCTCAAACCTCTGCCGTCCTGTGTCATAACTCTGCCGGAAATAGAAACTCCAGCCGCCGTCGGCGCGAAAGTCGGCGTAAAGGTGTAGTTCTGTCCGGTTGCGGGTTTTACCGCGATGTTATTTATTCCGACAGTCGAACTTGCAACAGGGCTTGTTCCCGAATTATTCAGTGAAAGGAAATTGCCTGCACCAGTAGCGGTACCCGCTATGCCGATCGACGCTCCGCCGCCTCCATTATTGATAGGTGCGAGTTCCTGACGATAAATAAATTGAACCTGATTTGTCGCTTCGTACAGCTTTACCTGTAATGAGATCACCGGTGCAATCGCACCAGAATCCCATTGCATATTGAGCCACTGCATCGTAAATACACGATTCGGAGCAACACCCGAGGTAAGATACGACACAGAACCGGTCAAAGCGTCGACTTCTAGGTCATCCCAGAGAGGCATAACCGCTGGCCGTCCTCCCGAATCCGGACCGTTTTCAATATCGTTATCTCCATCATCATTGGCGATTGCTCCTATTCTCAGCCATCCCTGGGTTGAGGCGGAAGCCTGCGTGAACAGCCCATCGTCATAGAAGAAGAAAAAGCCGATCGGGACCGCGGGATAAAAGCCGTCGTCGAGATTGCCTCCAGCTAAAGTCTGGACATTTGCCCCGACTAAGGGCGTAAAGGCCTTTGTGCTCGAAAACCGGTAGTTGGATATAGCCGTTCCGCCTATTGGGGTGAACGTATAAGTTTGTCCGGTCAAAGGCTTCGTGCTGATAGTCGTTGTTTCGACCGTTGTGCTTGTAGATGGGTTTTCGCCCGAATCGCTGAGGGAAATAAAATTTCCGGAGCCGGTCGCCGTTGCGGTTATCCCGATCGACGCTCCGAAGGTAGTGTTATTAACGGCCGCGGCTTCCTGACGGTAGATAAACTGAATTTGATTTGACGTTTCATAAAGCTTGACCTGAAATGAAATACCCGGACCCAAAGCTTGATATGACCACTGCATGTTTATCCATTGCATCGTAAAGACGCGATTTGGAGCAGAGCCTTCAGTTAAATAAGCGACCGAGCCGGTGGCATCAACTTCGATGTCATCCCATAACGGGGCAATTACAGGGCGGGCCCCTGGAGGGCCTGTGGTTAAGTTATTTGTTAAGTCGGAATTCGCGAGAGCTCCCATTCGCATCCAGCCGTTGGTCGAGGCGGAAACCTGCGTGTGAGTTACGCCACCGTAGACGAAGTTGAAGCCGATGGGCGCGAGCGGATAATTTCCGTCGTCCAGGTTTCCAGCGGCCAGTGTCTGGACGTTAGGAGCCACTAGCTGTGTAAAAACGCCGCCGGCTGAAAAGCGGTAGGTCGAAACCTGCGCTGAGGCATTTGTCGCTGCCGAAACGCAAAGAAAAAACGCGAACGCGGCAAACAGCACACGAACGCGAACGAAGTTCATTAGAGACGCATAATGCGCCAGAGTGTTATGCAACATATAGAGTCAACTCCTTGAAGCGGATAAATACAAACAATTCGATCCGGCAAACATTTATGTTGAACTGATATGCCGGGAGCGAAGAAGATCGTGTGGAACGATTGATAAACACCGAACGCCTTGATCTGATGGTTAGAATACATCAGAAAAGGGATAATAGGAAGAAAAATATTGTCCCTGAGAAGTGGGCCGATCTCTGTTTTTAAGAAGTATTTGCGTACTGCCCGACAATTCTTGTATCTTTATCAAAGATAATAAAAGCGTTTCGGAGATAATATGAGTATTGCATCAGTAGATGTTCAGCCCCTGGCCGTTGACGTATCTTGTAACAGCGACGCGATCCAGGTCGCGCTCGCGGACGGACGGGAGATTTCCGTCCCATTGGAGTGGTATCCACGCCTTCTCGATGCCACACCGAAGGACCGGAATAACTGGACCTTGATCGGCGGCGGCCTTGGGATACACTGGGAATCGCTGGATGAGGATGTGTCGGTGGAAAGCCTGCTCAGGCTTCGATGAGATCGCACCTGAGTTCTATATTGCCGCTGACGTTTTCGCTGCCCATCTATATTGCCCGCCGCGCTCTTTCCATTTCACTGGTTTATGAACATCGTCGTCGGCACCGCCGGACACATCGATCATGGCAAAACAGCTTTAATAAAAGCTCTTACCGGAATCGATGCGGATCGTCTTCCCGAAGAAAAGCAGCGTGGAATTTCGATCGATCTGGGATTTGCAGAGCTCGAATTAGGCGGGATTCGCATCGGATTTATCGATGTGCCGGGCCATGAACGCTTCATCAAAAACATGCTCGCCGGAGCCAGCGGGATCGATCTCGTCCTCTTTGTAATTGCCGCCGATGAAGGTGTAATGCCGCAGACCCGGGAGCATTTTGAGATCTGCCGTTTACTTGCAGTCGGCAGCGGTTTGATTGTGCTGACGAAGAGCGACATCGTCGATGAACAGCTTTTGGAAATGGCCAAACTTGAAGCAGCCGAACTCGTCGAAAATTCATTCCTCGACGGATCTCCGATTATCGCCGTCAGCGCAAAAACGGGTGAGGGCATCGACGATCTGAAAAGGGCATTGATCGATGCGGCAAATAACACTGCAACTAGAAATGACGAATTTGTTACGCGGCTTCCGATAGATCGAAGTTTTACGGTTAAAGGTTTTGGAACAGTTGTAACAGGCACTCTCGCATCGGGAAAAATATGCTTGGCCGATGAGATGGAACTATCGCCGACGGGCCGAAAGGTGCGGGTTCGCGGACTTCAGACACATGGAAAGGACGTCGAAAGCGTGACGGCCGGACAGCGAGCAGCAGTGAATCTCGGCGGCGTCGATCATGAGGCCATCACCCGAGGCATGGTCTTGGCCGAGCGGGGTGTACTGCTTCCCACGCAAATTATCGACGTCGAAGTAGAGATCCTGAGAAATGCGAAAAAGCCTTTACGGTCGCGGCAGCGAGTTCGCCTGCATTTAGGAACGGTGGAAGCATTGGCAAGAATTCTCGTTTTGAACGATTCAGGTGAGATCGAACAAGGCAGTAAGGATTTAGCGCAAATACGCCTGGAAAGGCCGGTGACGGTCGTTCCCGGTGAGCGGTTCATTATCCGCAGTTACTCACCCGCAGCCACGATCGGCGGGGGGCGGGTTTTGCACGGACTGGCAAAAAAGCTTAAAAGGAAAGACGTTGCGAATGCGGTCGAACTTCTCATCTCGATCAGCGGTTCGACAGGTTCGGTGGAAAAAATCGGATCGTTTATTGAAACAGCAGGCGAAAAGGGTTTGGATTTTGCCGGCTTGCAAGCTCGAACAGGATGGCGACGTGAAATTTTGGATCAGGCCATCACGCCGAACCTCGCAAACGGTACAATTAAGAAGGCCGGCAGCATTTATATCGATAAAATATCGTTCGATCAACTCAAATTAAAAACCATTGCAGTCCTTGCGGAAAATTATCGCCGACAGCCGCTTTCGGCGGGAATCTCCCGTGAAACAGTGCGTAAAAATATATTCGGATACCTATCAACGGACATCTACAAGGCGGTGGTTACGGATCTGGAAAACGAGCAGAAGATCGTTATCGATAAAGACCTCGTTCGGCCTGCTGGCAATAAGATGGCATTGTCGGCTGAGGACTCCACAGTTCGCGACAGGATTCTAGAGATATACAAAACAGCCGGTAACGAATCGCCCAGGCTGGAAGATACCTTGGCAGAAGCGATCAAAAATAGCAAAATAGACAGGGGGCATGCCCGGTTTATATTTCAATCACTTTTGAATGCAGGCGAGATTGTTAAGATATCCGAAGAGTTTTATTTTCCTCGGTCGATCATTGACGGTCTTTTAGCCAAATTGACGAAATTTAACCGGGATGCGGATCCGCGACTTATCGATGTTCCTGCTTTCAAGGAAATCGCCGGAGTTTCCCGAAAGTATGCGATCCCGCTGCTTGAGTATTTCGACCGTGAAAAAATTACGATGCGTATCGGGGATAAAAGACGGATCATGTAATGAAAAACTTTCTGACGGCGAGATGGCAGGACCTCATAATGGTAAATTATGAGATAGATCCGGCAATTCTAGCGAACTTGATTCCGCCGGGAACCGGACTGGATTTTCATGAAGGCCGCTGTTTCGTCAGCCTTGTGGGTTTCATGTTCCTGAACACCCGCGTCTTGGGTATCCCGATTCCGTTTCACACTAATTTTGAAGAAGTGAATCTGCGATTCTATGTAGAACGGAAAACGGCGGACGACGTTCGGCGAGGCGTCGTTTTTGTCAAAGAGATCGTGCCACGATATGCGATCGCCGCAGTCGCCCGAATCTTTTATGAAGAACCTTATGAAGCCTGGAAAATGGGCCACACTAAAAGCGGGAATGAAATAAGTTACTCGTGGCAAAAAGGCGGAAATTTAAACAGAATTTGTGTAGAGATCGGGGCGAATCTTGGTATTCCGGCCGCTGATTCATATGGTGAATTTATCATCGAGCATTATTGGGGCTACACCAAACGCGTAGGTGGCCGTACGGACGAATATAAGGTCGAACACCCGAAATGGGAATTGTTCTCGGTTAAAAATTCGATCATCGATGTTGATTTCGCCGCAGTTTATGGTGGAGAATTTGCATTGTTGAGAGATCAAAAACCATACTCTGTTTTGCTGGCAAAAGGCTCGGAAATCACGGTTTATAAGGGCGAGAAAATCTTATGATAATCGGCATAGTTGCCATCGCAAAAAATTTCGCTATCGGCAAAGACGGGACACTGCCGTGGCACTATCCCGCTGACCTCAAATTTTTTAAAAACACCACGACCGGCCACGCTATCGTGATGGGTTTTAATACCTGGAAATCTATCGGCAAGCCCTTGCCCAACCGGCTGAATATCGTTCTAAGCCGTTCGCGGCAAATCGAACCACAACCGAACGCGCTGCTTGTACGAAGCACGAATGAAGTAACCGCTCTTTCCCCATTTCTGAATTGCGACCTCTTCATCATCGGCGGCGCTCAAACTTATAAGAATTTTGCGGACGTGACCGAAAAGTGGATCGTTACGGAAGTACCTTTAACCGTGGATGACGCGGATACGTTCATGCCGCGTGATTTCCTGAGCGGGTTTGAAGTTGTCGAAACAAAAGAACTTACAAAAGAGCTAGTTGTGAAAGTGTTTCATAGAATCTGAATTTGGTGTAAACTCGTCTCAAAAATGTAGGAGAATAAGCATATGATGGGCGGAAGATCATGGGACGAATGGATCGAAGAATATGAAAAGGCACATCAGCATCCGGTAAGCCAGGTGACTCACAGCATTGGTATTCCAATGATCGCGGTTTCACTGCTGATAATCCCTATTTGCTTTTTCGTCAGCGGATTTTGGCGTATAGCGCTTGGATTATTTGTTATCGGTTGGATACTGCAGTTTGTAGGGCATTACTTCGAAGGTAAACCGCCCGAGTTTTTTAGGGATTGGCGGTTTCTCTTCGTGGGCCTCAGATGGTGGTTGAAAAAGGTTTTGGGTATAAAAAGCTAAATTCTCGGCGTTTTGAATCAAGAACTCATACTCGTTTTGGATATAGGTACATCGAGCGTCCGCTCGGCTCTTTACGACGTTGAAGGTAATGTGCTGAGTGAAACCTTCGTCAAACACGAGCGCACTTTGTCCGCGACCGATGACGGTGGTGCCGAGATCGACGCCGACGAAGCCTTCGAGCAGGTCGCGAAAGCGATCGATGACGTTCTACGTAAATCAAAGGCCAACAAGATCGAGATCGCGTACGTGGCCGCATCGTCGTTCTGGCATAGTTTGGTCGGGATCGACGCTAAGGGAAAGCCGACCACCAAAGTCTTCGGCTGGGCGGACACCCGAAGCCGTGAGCATGTAGCTGAACTCCGCAAGAAATTAAACGAAACTGACGTTCACAACCGCACGGGTGCTCGTTTCCACTCGAGTTTCTGGCCCGCAAAGCTGCTCTGGATGCGAAAAGATTTCCCCAAAATCTTTGCAAAAACCGAAAAATGGCTCTCGTTCAGTGATTTCGTTTCGTTGAAATTGTGCGGAGATGCGATTACGAGTGTTTCGATGGCGTCGGCGACAGGGATTTTCGACATTAGAACATGCGGTTGGGATAAAGACTTACTAAGGATCGTAAAAATTAAAACGGAGAATCTGCCTCGGATCGCTGATCACGATTCCGAAACGTTCCGATTAAACGAAGAATTCACAGCACGCTGGCCGCGTCTGAAAAATGCCCGCTGGTTTCCGGCAATTGGTGATGGGGCTGCAAATAATATCGGCGCCGGATGCGTGCAACGCTCGAAGGCGGCGTTGATGATAGGTACGTCCGGGGCGATGCGTGTCGCCTATAAAGGCGATCCGCCTGACAAAATACCGGTGGGCTTGTGGTGCTACCGGATCAACCGAAAAAGGGTGATCATCGGCGGTGCTTTGTCGGATGGCGGCGGTCTTTACCGATGGTTGAAGGACAATTTGCGTCTGCTGAAGGACGACAACAAAACCGAAGCCGAGATCGCCAAGCGTAAACCCGATGCCCACGGCCTTATATTTCTTCCCTTTCTCGCCGGGGAACGCAGCACAGGTTATCACGAGGCCGCGACAGGGGCGATCTTAGGGCTGAGATCCTCCACCGACACGATAGATATAGTCCAAGCGGCCCTGGAATCGGTCGCTTATCGTTTTGCCGAGATATTCGATCAACTTAATAATGTTTGCAGAGTCCGAGACATCATTGCTTCCGGAGGAGCGCTTCGTGAATCGCCCGTCTGGACTCAGACAATAGCGGATGTTCTAGGGCGAAATCTGTCCTTGCCGGACACTCATGAAGCATCTTCACGCGGAGCGGTTTTGCTTGCGCTCGAAACAATTGGCAGAATAGAGAACATTGAGAAAATTCCGACGCCAAAAGGAAAAGAATTTCATTTCTTCAAGAAACGATTAGCAATCTATAAAAAGGCTCGGATTCGACACGACCAACGCTACAATAAATTAATAGACGGCACTAGCGCGAGGCCCAAATAGGTTTGATCCGAATGATATGACAACCGCAACCCAGCCAAAAAAAACAACTGATTTAGATCAACTTTGTATCAACACGATCCGCACACTTTCGCTCGATGCCGTGCAGAGGGCGAATTCCGGGCATCCGGGCTTGCCGCTTGGAATGGCTCCGGCGGCTTATGTGCTGTGGACAAAGTTCCTACGGCATAATCCGAAAAATCCGAGGTGGTTTAATCGTGACCGTTTTCTGCTTTCGGCGGGGCACGGCTCGATGCTGATCTACTCGCTGCTCCACTTGACCGGTTACGACTTGTCGCTCGACGAAATAAAGAATTTTCGCCTGCTTCATTCGAAGACCCCGGGGCATCCGGAGAATATATTGACTCCGGGTATCGAGATCACGACCGGGCCGCTTGGGCAGGGTTTTGCTAATGGCGTCGGAATGGGAATCGCGAACGCCCATTTGGCCTCGAAGTTTAACCAAAAGGGATTTCCGATCATCGACCACTTCATTTACTGCATCTGTTCGGACGGCGATCTGATGGAAGGTGTAAGTTACGAATCGGCATCGATAGCCGGGCATCTGAAACTCTCAAATCTGATATATCTTTACGACGACAACAATATCACTATCGATGGTTCGACAGATCTTGCCTTTACGGAGGATGTGACAAAGCGTTTTGAATCCTGCGGCTGGCATGTATCGGTCGTCGAGGACGGGAACGATATCGCCGCAATAGAAAAGGCTATAAAAGCGGCCCAAAAGATAAAGGACAAGCCGAAGCTGATCCGGATCAAAACTATCATCGGTTTTGGGATGCCGAAGCAAGGCACGTCGAAAGCACACTCTGATGCACCAGGCGAGGAGGCAGTAAAGGAAACCAAACGCAATCTCGGCATGGATGAGAACAAAACCTTCCATATCCCGAAGAACGTTTTGACCCATTTCCGCGAAGCCGTAAAAAACGGGGCCAAATTTGAAAAGGAATGGGACGCGTTGGTTAAGACTTACGAAAAAACGCACGGAGATCTAGGTAAGACTTTACAGGAAACGCGACTTAACAAACTACCTGACGGATGGGAGAAGTCGCTTCCGAAATTCGACGATGTCGAGGCGAAAGCCACTCGTGCGTATAGCGGCGATGTTATCAATGCGATTGCCGGCGTTGTCCCGCAGCTTATCGGAGGTTCCGCGGATCTCGCCCCTTCAAATAACACTACGATCAAGGCTTCGCACGATTTCCAGGCCGGTAAATACGACGGGCGGAATATCCATTTCGGGGTTCGCGAGCATGCGATGGGTTCGACCATGAACGGAATGGCACTATATGGCAGCGTGATTCCTTTCGGCGGTACTTTTCAGACGTTCTCGGATTACATGCGGCCGGCGATCCGCCTCGCAGCTCTTTCGAATGTCCAAACACTTTTTGTTTTCACGCACGATTCTATCGGCCTCGGCGAGGACGGCCCGACGCATCAATCGGTCGAACATTTAGCCGCGATGCGCGCGATCCCGAATCTGGCAGTTATTCGCCCGTGCGATGCACACGAAACCCGCGAGGCATGGCGCGCGGCTTTGAAACGTTCGACCGGCCCGACCGCGTTTGCATTTTCCCGCCAAAAAGTCGCTTTGATAGACCGTAAAAAATTTGCCGATGCAAAAGGTTTGCATAAAGGCGCCTATGTTCTGGCCGAAGCAGAAAAGAGATCGGGAAAGGCGGCATCTCCGAAACTCATCCTGATCGCAACTGGTTCCGAGGTCGGCCTTGCGATGGAAGCTCGCGAAAAACTTAACGCCGAAGGCATCCCGACTCGGGTCGTTTCAATGCCGTGCTGGGAGTTTTTCGATGAGCAATCCGCTAAATACAGGGAAGAGGTCTTGCCCTCGAATATAGCTTCACGGCTCGCTATCGAAGCAGGTGTGAGTTTGGGATGGGCAAAATATGTCGGATTGGATGGCGATACGCTGACCGTCGACCGTTTCGGAGCTTCGGCACCGGCCGAGGAGGTATTTAAGGATTACGGTTTTACGGTTGAAAACGTCCTCCGAAAAGCCAGGAATCTTTCTCGATAATAATGTGGACATTCGCACCATCGGAACCCCCAGCCTTCTACTTGATGCAGATCGCGTAAGGCGAAATGCTGCTCGCATCAGTGATATCGCCAAGCGAAACGGTGTCCGTCTGCGTCCGCACATCAAGACGCATAAATGTGTCGAGGTCGCGCGGATTCAAACCGCGGGACATAATGGAGCCTTGACCGTTTCTACTTTGGCGGAAGCCAGGGCATTTTCCCGGCACGGCTTTTTGGATATTACATATGCCGTTCCAATAGAATGCGGGAAATTCAGCGAGGCGATCGACATCGTCCGAAACGGCGTCAAGTTAAGTCTCATCACGGACGATGCGGAAACTTCACGGCAGCTTGATGACGCCGCAAGGAAGGCTGGGGTCAGGTTCGATGTTCTGCTCAAAGTCGATTGTGGATATCACCGCTGTGGTGTAGAACCTCACACCCCCGAAGCCATAGAAATTCCTCGCCGAATTAACGACGCTGAAAACTTGAATTTTGCCGGGATTCTGACCCACGCTGGGCACTCGTATAACACAACTTCAAAAGAGGAAATTCTCGCAATTGCCCGTCAGGAACGTGACGTTATGGTCGCTTTAGCCGAAAAGCTGCGCAGCGACGGCGTCGAAGTCCCGACCGTAAGCATCGGCTCGACGCCGTCAATTAGCTGCATTGACCATTTGCGGGGCGTCGACGAGATCAGACCCGGTAATTATATTTTTTTCGATGCGTTTCAGGCCACGCTCGGAAGCTGCAGCTTTGACGATTGCGCTCTTACAGTGCTGGCCGCGATTGTACATAGAGACCGGGGGCGAAAAAAGATAATAGTCGATGCCGGAGCCATCGCTTTATCTAAAGACCGTGGTGCCGTCGAAATCGATCCCGCCTGCGGTTATGGGCATGTTCTTGACCTGGAAGGAAACGGAACGGGCATGAGAGTCGAATCTCTCTCTCAGGAGCATGGAACGATTCATGTTCTAAACGACGAGGTGTTCGAAAGTCTGAAAGTAGGATCTCGCGTCCGCATACTCGCAAATCATTCCTGTCTTACCGCCGCGCAACATTCGCATTTCAATGTACTGGAAAACGGCAAGATCGTCGATCGATGGGAGATCCACCGTGGTTGGTAGGAACATTGACCTCTTCGGCAAACCAACAAGCGATTGCCTAAGGCTAATTACAAAGGTTTTTATCCACGTAGATCTTTGAGCCGCCTGGTTTTAGGTAATAACAGCCGCCGCGTGAACCGAGGACATAACTGCGTTCGCCCTTAACCACTTTTGCCGGCGATTTCGAGCCATCGAGCCATGAAGACACTCCTCCCCGATAGGCGCACGTTCCTGATTTGGTGTAACTATAAGTTCCGTCGGAGCACTGCGCCAGCGGAACTGCGGAATTCGTCTCGCCCTTCGATTCTTTAACCGAATCTGACGATAGGGTCGCGTCATTCTTCAAAGTATGTGGATCCGAAACGGCGGCGGACAAATTAGAAGCTTCTCGCCCGGAAACCGTCGATGCCACATTCGAAGTTTTCGCCGGGCTTTCTACCATGACGGTTAATTTTTGTGCGTCCGCGTTCGACGGTGCCTCTCCTTGTGTGGAGGTCCTCGGACCGCCGTGAACTTCATTTGTTTCGGATTCGCCGTCGGTTTTCGGTGCAGGAGAATCCTCATCCGCGATGGGGCCTAATTCCAGGCTTGCAGCCGTTGTGGAATTTTCTGCCTGTAAAACTTCCAATCCTGTCGGGGCATCGGACTGAACGAATTGAACAGATCCGTCCTGATCGACGGACTGATCCGAAAACGAAGTATAACCGCTCCAAAATAGCGCTGCCGCGATCCAGCAAATAAGCATACAGGCAACCGCCGAATACCACCATATTTTCGAGGTGGATTCTATCGGATCGAATTTGAAATACTCGGTTTGGCGGGGCTGAGGTTCGACGGTGCCGGATTCCTGAATTCGTGAAGTTCGCTCATCGCGAAGAGTTGACATCACCGTTTCGGAGACAGGTACCGTTATTTCCGTAATCTGCCCGCCCACGTCCTCACCATGGGATTTCGGAAAAACGTCCTGCAGTTCGGGCAGAACGTCTCGAAGGGCGGGAAAGGCCAGGATCTCTCTTGCAGGCTCTTTTTGAACAAACCAATGGCCGCACGTGCAAATCCGAGCGTCGACCGGGTTTTGTTTTTGACATTTCGGGCAAGGTATCGCCCATGTTTTAGTTTTTAATTGTGGAGCTGCCATAAAACTTACTGCTTGGAGCAAAGGGTTTTGTCTTTTACGTACACTTTATTGCCGGCGTCACCTAGATAGTAGCAGCCGCCCCGCGGGCCCATGATGTAAGTCCGGCCGGCCGCCTTACTAGGCGAAGCGGCAGGAAGGACATCGCTTTTGACCTTTTCTACTGGTTTTTGCACGGGCGGCATTGCGACCGCGGATTCAACAAATACTTCATCTCTAAATTCCCACGGCGGGATCGGAGCTGTTTCACTCCATAAGCCGTTTCGGTCGGTTCGAGCTTTCAATTCCGCCTTCGAATAGCGTACGCGCGATTCTGCTGACTGCTCGCCGCTGAATCGCTTGAAATGCCATGCCATACCGTTCTCGATTTGCTTCAGGCCGATATCCAGACCGTCGGCGTAGACACTGCCAACGTACCGGTCGTAAATGTCCTTTTTGTGCACGATCACCTTGACGTCTTTATCGGAGACAAGTTCCGCCAGTTTCTTCCGAGCTTTTTTGCCGTAAGGCTGCTTCTCTTCCGGAGCATCGATACCCTGCAGACGAATAGAGTAGATCTTGCGGTCTTTGCCTCTCACCCCGATATTGTCGCCGTCGTAGATAAGAATTACCCGGCCTTCTATAAGGCTGATGGCCTCATCGAGAATTGCAGACGGTACCACGACCGCAATTTTTTGTTTGTCGGTCTGGGTCGATGCAGTCGTTTGAAAATACGAAGGGCTGACACCTACGCAAAGGATCGAAACGAGATATAAAATTTTTAATAACATTGTTTTTAATCTCCCAGACAGCCCGTTTGATTTTCGCAAACAACGAATAGAACTGTTTTTCCAGAAAGATCACCAAAATAAGCGAATGCAATTCCATGCACGTCTTTAAAAACACGAGACGAACATTTGAGTCCAGCACAGATTTCCGTTTATGCGGGGAGTATAACACTCTGATCGAAAAATGCAAGAGTTTTTTTGTTAA
>JACMMN010000091.1 GCA_014379075.1 Pyrinomonadaceae bacterium
CCATATTTGCCGGATCTATCGATTCCATTCCGATAAATATCCATTTCGCACCAGCGTCTGCGATAAGGTCGACCAGTTCTTCGTCAGCGAGCAAATTGGCGCTGATCTGAGCAACCCACGGTAGGCGAGCGTCGGCGGCTATCATATCCCGCAAAAGAGATTTCAGCCGTTTTTTATTGATCGCCAGATTGTCGTCTATGAAGAAAACGGCGATCTGGCCCTTTTCGCGTTTGGCTCGGGCTTTTAATCGCAAAAGTTCTTCGATCACGCTTTCATTCGATCGGAAACGAATTGAATCTCCGAAAAATCCCGTTACGGTGCAGAACTCACAGCCGTAGGGACATCCTCTTCCGGTCTCGATTGGAACGACGTGAAAACTTCCCCAACCCTCGCCCATTTTTGACAGGATCGGCTTTAAGAATTTCGGAACGAGGCTAAATTGTTCCAGATCGAGTGTTTCCCAAGGAATGTGCGGATAGGGCTGCAGATTGGGCTTTTTGTCGTTTCCCTTCGGATCGACCTCTGGCTGGTAAATTTCTTTCAGGGTCCCGTTCGCCGCGTCGTTTACGATAAGATGCCAGGTCTCGTCCGCTTCGCCAAGCGCTACCGCATCAGCGTGGCGAGGCCCACCGTCCTTGCCCAAAGCTTCGTCGGGGCATTCCGTAACATGCGGCCCGCCCATGACAACCGGAATTCCTGCTTCGCGCAGGGCATCGGCGACGAGGTAAGCCCTTGCAACCATTCGGGTCATCGATCCGATACCGACAAGCCCGATGTTTTCTTCCTTGCAAAACTTAACCAACTCCGGGCGGGTCATTGCTTTAGCATTACCGTCGATCAAAATGACCTCATGTTCTTTGGGAGTCAGAGACTGCAATAAGAACATCCACAAATGAGGCATGAAATTGCGTGTTATGCCATTATCAGGATTATAAAGTAGGATTTTCATTTTTAGCTAAACGTGGATGTCAAAAGCCCTAATACTCTCTAGCTCGTTTAATCGGGGAAATTGTCGGATTAAAAGAAGAAAAGAACTAATACTCCATCTTCTCACTTTTGATTGATTTTTGCTATTTTAAAATGATCTTTTTAATGATCGGAAAAAACAGAGTGTCCGGCAAAACCTTTCTCGCCGCAAGTATTCCCTTAGTATTTACGCCGTAACGCATTTTTCTAGACCCGTCCGTAACGGCGTCATATATCGTTTCTGCGACGGCCTTTCCGTCCGGCGCCGTTTGCCCCGCCTGATTCATGTTCGCCATTGCCTTCTCAAGGAAATGATCGTAAACAGTAAGCCCTTCCTTCTTTGTTACATCCTTTGAACGGTTATAAAAGTCAGTTCGTATGGGTCCCGGCTCGATGATCTTAACGCGAATATTGAACTGTTCCAGTTCGTACTGCAGCGATTCCGAAAAACCCTCGACCGCCCATTTAGTCGAATTGTACAAGCTTGAGAACGGAAACGTCATTCGTCCGCCAACCGATGTAACATTTACGATATATCCACGCTTATTTTCACGGAAATAAGGCAAAATTTCGCGGCAGACATTCATTACGCCGAAAACGTTGGTTTGAAACTGCCGCTCGATCTGCTCTTGCGCCGCCGCCTCGAAAGAGCCTAAAAGCCCGTAACCCGCATTATTAACAACCGCATCGATCCGCCCGAATTTTTCGAGCGTTTCGCCGATAGCGGATTTGATCGATTCGATGTCCGTTACATCCAGCCTGATGCATTCGATGTCCACAATATTTCGAAGATCGTCCGCCTTCTCCGGCTCCCGCATCGTGGCGGCGACCTTCCAACTCTTTGCCTGAAAAAGTTTAGCGGTTTCATTCCCTATGCCGCTCGACGCTCCGGTGATCAATATAACTTTGTCCATAGTTTAGGTAGAAACACGGGCCGCAGGAATTTGTGTGGTTATTATAACGTGTTTCAAGTTACAATTTACCGCACAAAACGCATTTGAGAAACCTGAAACACTTTCTCGCCCATCGTGTTTCCGCCGGTTAAGCTGATATAATCCGAATATGAAATTTCTGCATATTTCGGACGTGCATTTGGGCTGCACCCGTTACCAGCTTGCGGAAAGCCCACGCGATTTCTTTGACGCATGGATCGATGTTTTACGAAAATATGCGATCGGCGAAGATGTAGATTTTGTGATAATGTGCGGTGATTTTTTTCACAAACGCAGCGTCCCGCCCGAAACTATGAATTATGCGGTCGCCGGGCTTAACCTGCTGAAGGATGCCGGAATCCCTATCGTCACTATCGAAGGCAATCACGACCAGAAACATTCGGACAGTGAATTTAGCTGGCTGCGAAGCCTCGCAAACTGGAACCTCGTAAAATTGCTTGAACCGGAAAATATCGAAAGCAAAATGCGTTATAAAGCCTGGGATGAAGAAGATGGGAAAGGCGGCTATATCGACATCGGCCGAGCGAGGATTTTCGGATCCCATTGGTATGGAGCTTCGGCAAATTGGGCGATCCCAATGCTTATCGATGCGATAAAGGAAAACCGTCGGGAAGGAGCCTTTCATATTCTGATGCTTCACACCGACGTCGAAGGCCATCAGACACATCCGATCCCGGCTCTTTCGATATCCGCTCTGAAGGAACTCAAATCCGTCACCGATTACGTCGGACTCGGCCATACACACATGCATTACGAGATCGACAACTGGGCGTTTAATCCGGGCTCGATCGAAGTGACGAATATCAGCGAATACCGCGAAACACGCGGTGTGTTTATTGTCGAAGTCGATGACGGCAATCAGGTTTCGGCCCGTCACATCAATGAATATCACCAGAGGCCATTCCAGCGGATCGCATTTGAAGTTACGAATCATTCCGAAACAAAAGAGATAACAGAAGGCGTAATCGAAAAGATCAGAAAGGAGGCTCGCGTTGCGGAAGAGGGCCAACCGGCACCGATCATCGAGATAACTTTACGCGGACGCCTTGGCATTCCAAATTCCCTTTTGGAGATGCAAAAGATCCGCGAAGAAACGCAGAAGATCACGGGAGCGTTGCATATTCGTATCAAGAACCATTCGGTACCGGTCGAATACGCCGTCGCAGAAGATATGGAGGAAGACGCCAGCCGCGAAAAACTCGAGCGCCGAGTTATCGAAGATCTGATAATTCGCGATAACCGCTACAAGGCGCGGGCGGAAAAAATGGCTGGGTTGGTTATCGGAGTGAAACGTCAGGCGCTGGGTGACGAGCCTCCCGAAAAGATTGTTGATTTTATCGCCCTTGAATTAGGAAACGAAGGAGCAATTGAGGTTAGAAACACTCCGATCTAACCGCGGACCGTTGAACGCTTATTATGTCCGAAGCAATGGAAAAAGTGCAGGGTATCGAACATTTGGCTGTGTTTCCGCTGCCGCTTGTGTTATTGCCGAACGAGCTTTTGCCGCTTCACATTTTTGAGCCTAGATATCGCCAAATGTTTCAGGACATAGAGCTTGAGCGCAATCTTTTTGGTATCAGTTTTTTCGACGGGCAGGATGCTTTTACGGAAACGCCGCCTATCGGATCTATTGGCTGCGTCGCCGAGGTGCGGGATGTTCAAAAGACACCGGACGAACGGTCTAACATTTTAACGGTCGGAATTATCCGTTACCGGCTGCTCGAATATATCGACAGCGGCGCTCCCTATTTAACAGCCAAAATTGTTTTTTTCGAGGATGCGGATGAAGACCAAAACCTCGTTCGATCCGCGGCGGATGAAATTTTCGAACTCTTCGAACGGATCGCAAAGGCGGCGTTCCGGCTTAGCGGAAATCGCGGTAATTTTCCTGAGATCCAGAGAGCCGAGCCTGAGCCCATGTCTTTCTTAGTCGCCGCCGCCTTTAATCTGGACAACGAACTCAAATATCGGTTGACGGAAATGACATCGACGATCGAAAGATTCGAAAGGCTAAAGGAGATCCTCATTCCTGCCACGACAAAAATGGAGGAAAGCTCCGATATTAACAAATCCGCCCAAACCAACGGCCACAGCAAGACAAAAATAGATATTCCTTAGTGTGGAGTTAGGCTAACCGTGCGTTCGACGTTTTATTCCTTCATTAATTAAGAAGTTTATGCGCGTAAAAGCGGATCGTGAAAGCGTCTATTACCGCTTGCCCGTAACGGATGAACATTCTTTCGGGTCTGAAAAATGATAAGCGACGATTTCCGATGTATGGATCATTCGGGCTTTCTGCCGGGCGGGTCCGAATATTATTTTGCGGGCGGCCGAGATCGCTTCACTCGTCAGTCCTTCCGGCAGTCCGTCCACAACGGTGATTAATCCGATCCTGCCGCCTGCGAGGAATCTCACCTTCAATGTTACGGTCCCAAAAACACCTGCCTCGCGTGCCGCATCAGTGTACGAAGCTTCGGGCATTTGATGTATCCGCACGGGTTTAATATCCGGCAAACCGGTGCCTATGATAATACTTCCCTGGCCATTCTCTTGGCACGGCTTAAATTGGGCTCCTGCCACGGCTGCAAAAACGAACAAAAAAACGCAGGCCAATACCGGTTTTGTCCGATAGGCATCTGCGTTGTTTCTTCGACCAGGCATCTCTGCCCTCCCTGGGACGATGTTCCCGTCCCGACTTCTTCATTCCATTGGAATGCAAACTGAATCCATTCGCGGAATCTCCGTAATGCCCGTCAAACGCCCAAAAAAAGTGGTGAAAGGTCTGCGGGTAAAGATTTATGACCTGTGAATTCTTAGACGAATAAACAGGGCAGAATTTGCGGTTCTCTTTCAAAAAAATCGTTTTGACTACTATTGCGCTTCAGCGGGGAATTAACAAGGGCTCGAATTCATATTTTCCGGCAATCGAAAATCACAGGACTCAAATCTTTAGCGCCGGGCATTTGCAGCAATCGGCGGGCGGGCCGAAGGAATAAATTTATTTTTGATAGTTGGGGCCCCCGCGTGGGGGGCGTTATTTTTTTTTTTAATA
>JACMMN010000092.1 GCA_014379075.1 Pyrinomonadaceae bacterium
AAATTAGATAGAGACTTATCCAAATTAAAGCTCCACCAAAAAAGCCGTAGATGACCCCTTCCAGAATGGAATTAAAATATTTTTTACTCACCGACTACACATCCCCATCCACAATTTTTTTGAATATCGTCACTTAAACTTTTTACGTACGTGAGAAGAATGGGGTCAGGCGTGCGATTCTGCGATTCTCGCACGATATTCTTTCTCGACCAGAGTCTTCGCATAGGCGACCTTCATATCGTTATCGGACTTTAGTTCGGCTGCATCGCATCTCCGGCTCACGTTCGAGGTGTCAAGGCCTCTGATGCTCGAAAGTTCGGTTATGGTGGCACCGACCTCTCTACCGATTAGTATCAGCACCTCTTTTGCCATCACCGCCTGAGCGGTTTTCACGGCCCCGCAAAATTTATCTCTCGACAAACCGAATACCACTTCGACAGCCATGTTCAAAGCTTCCGCGTCGAACTTACTCTGTTGCTTTTTAGGCTTGCAGCCATTCGCTACCGTACCAATGCGATGAATACTGCTATCGACAAATTCGTCCTAGCCCAGAATATCGTTTTTTCCTGGATTGATTTGTTGTAATTTCCGAACCTGCTGATGCACTCTCGTCGGCAAGCCGCTTGATTTAGTAACCCGGGCAGTTGGCAGTAAGCAATTGGCAGTAAAAGAGAGGCTGTCCGGAGAACGAGTTTCCGGACAGCCTCTTCCATTTGTAATCAGATCCAAAAACGCCTACGCACAGCCGTTGTGTCCGCAATCGCAGGCAATTTCTACAATATCCTGATCCGCGGCATCTTTGCAGTGGTCGCTGCAATAACCCGTGTCATCTGATTTCGGGCAACTGCACATTTCGTGTCCGCATTTATTTTCGTCTGCCATAAACAATTTTCTCCCTAGCTTGTATTTTGTTGCCAAAGGCCGTTTCCGCCGATCTACAACAAGGTTTCAATTATATATCAGGAGCCGTTTCCGAACAATAAAAGGTCGGATCGCCTGAACGAAAGTATCCCCAGCATTTGATTTTTGAAAAAGGAAATCGCCCGCGATTGTTTCTTTCTTCAATCAAAGATATAAAGATTCCATGCACCCATGAGCATGGATAAAGAGGAGACGGGTGGTTTTTTGAAGAGAATTGACTGTCCGTTTCCTTCTTTTCTGATAGAGTTGTTCGTATGCCTGACTGCAAACAATATAGCCGCATCGACAGGATCGAACTGGATTCTCTCAGGAAAGACCTGGCGAAGGAGAACGTCCATGTTCCGGAAGGCGATGACGTTGAGGTCAAAGGCCCGTTCGGCATCGAACTCCGGGCGACCTATGACGAGCAAAAGCAGTCGCTCAAGGTCTGTATCACGAAAAAGCCTTTTTTTGTACCTGAATTCAAGGTTTGGGAGATCGTAGACGAAGGGACGGCGCCATATATCGGCTGAAGAATTATTCTTCCGCTGGAAGTTCCATTTTTACCAGCCCGTCGAATTCCACGTTATAGGCAACGCCTTTGATCGGGACTGACATTTCTTCTTCCGTTTCCCCCTCCGAATTTGCAATGCCGACGCTGGCAAAATAGCATGACGCTCCATGTTCCCTGGCGTGACGCACGAGGGTTTGAAATACCTCATTACCTTCTTCGAACCGTCCTCTTCCCGGATAGAGTCCGGTGCGGACAACAAAAAAGGCAAACTCATCGTCCTTTTGCGCGACGATCTGCGGTTCCGTTCGTATGTCGGCAAGCGCGTCCGCGGAATCAATGAGCCACCCGTCTTTTTCAAGCTGTTTACAAACAATTTCGACCCCGAAAGCGTGAATATCCGCTTCGGTCATAAGCTCTCGTTGATGCATTGATTACTATCGTATAGGGCGTGAGGAATTTCGGCAACCGGAGCAAGGAAGCTGTGGGAACCCCAATTAGTGTCCGTTCGCCTTATTGTCGGCCGAAATTTTTATATAGTGATCGATCGTCGCCTTCAGATCTTCAAATTTCAGAGGCTTTGTCAGTACATCGGTGCAGCCCGCGTCTAACGCCCGCTGCCGGTAAAAATCACCGTATGCCGTGACTGCTAGGATCGGGATATCGGCGGACAGATCGAATTGACGAATGGCTCTTATTGCGTCCAGACCGTCAAGCACGGGCATGGAAATATCCATCAGTATTATGTCGGGCTGATGTTCATGTGCTTTTTCCACGGCGTCATAGCCATCGGACGCTTCTATCGCTTCATAGCCGTTAATTTCAAGCATGATCTTCATCATCCGCCGCACATCGTCGTAATCTTCTGCAAATAAAACTTTCACCATTGCATCCTCCACATATGGAATCGCTCGAAAAACCGCATTGCATTCGAACGTTATCAACTCTTTAACCCCTTCAAGGCAATAGCCGTGCCGTTAAGAAATTATCCAGGCGCTGATGATCGTTCGCAGCCAAAAGGCCGGAAAGTATTCACATGTACGCACGATTTTGCACCAGCGCCATTTTTATCTTGGCTTGACCGTCCGGTTTGTGGCAAACTTCCCATATGCCAAGACCGCTTATTCTTTCGCTGGACGGAAATGAGTTTTCCGTCAGCCTTGTAAAAATAGACCGCGAAAAACTATACGGAGCCGTTGAGATCGAAGCCTTTGACGAGAAGGGGAACGAGGCTTCGCTTAAAGTACTTGCCGCGGACGGTAAAACGCTTATCGATAAGGGCGGAACCGCCTTGAGCACGATCAGCGAGGATGGCTCGTCGCTCGACCGGACTGAGCTCAGTCCCGTCGATATAGACAATCATGAGATCGAAAGTGTACCGTCGTCCTTCGGAACGCCGAATGTACTTTCTCCGGCGACGAGTGAGGACTATCTCGCGCAGATCGTGAAATCCGTCTACCTTCTCAGGCCGTTCCCGGGCGAATCGCTGGATGTCCTTTACGAGAACCTTGGGGCTAAAAGAATATTCCAATTTGAGTTCAGCTATCGCGGCGGCGTCGATTACGACAGTGCTTTTCTCGTCGGCAGCAAGTCCGATGCATTTATGATCGTCGGCAAACAGGCCGAACTGCAATACGTCAAACTCAACCAGGCGGCGGTTCTGGAATCCGTCGAGGAAGAGGAGATATCGGCGGACGATATCGATTTCGATCTTTTATAAATTGTCATGGCGATAAATATCAGTAATGCAAAAAACAGGGACGCGGTGGTCGCGGCGGAAGGCCTCGCTCCGAAACGCGAGGTTCGATATGTCGATAAGGATGGCCGTCCCGTCACCAATCGCAAGGTATTGAAGAGCGATGTGCTTCATGATCTGCCCGAACTTTTGAAAAAGCGGAAAGAACTCGAAGCGGTCGCAAAAGCACTGGTCAAAGGCGATCCAGAGATCGACATCGAGGAATTCGGAATGTTTCTTACGGATACGTCCCGCGTTTACGTATCGAAGAAAGGCATCGTTCATCTTGTCGAGGAATTCGAGGTCATTAAGAATCCTGACGGCACCGTGCGCGACCGCCGTCCGCGGAAAAAAGAATCTCAGAATATGAACAGTGAGATCCCGCTTCGGTGGACAGGGAAGTTCATTAAAAAAGAAGAGGCGATCGGCCGTTTCGTATTCACGAATAAAAAACAGCTCGTGCATGTAAACGGATTGACCTTCGATTTTCTTTTGGAGATGGCAAAGGAACTGGTAAAAAAGGATTCGCTGCTGTTAATTCGCGGGGGTGAAAAAGGTGCCGATCCGGTGGTGATGAATCGCGGCGGAAAGCCGTATAATGCGTTTCTCGAAGGCCGGGTAAAGGGCGATTCGTACTGTCTGATCCTTCACCTTTCGAATATGGAGCTGAAAAAACCAAAGGAGATCGATGCCGGTGAAGATTGATTACGACAAAACGAAATTTTCCTGCAAATACGATTATTGCATCGGGAAGGTAAGCGCTCTGGCCGACCCCTCACTTCACGCCCGCACTCAGGAATACAAACGCCGTTTGAGCGGCGCGATGAAGGCTCTGTCGGGACAGGACATTTCCCGCATTCCGAAGAGCAAAGGTTTTTATGTAGCTCGAAAATACGACGGTGAGTTCGCACTTCTGGCATTCGACGGTAAAAATTTGCTTTCCGTTAATCCGGGCGGAACGGTTCGTGTCGGGCTTCCAGCATATGAAGAGGCCGAAAAACTATTGCAAAAAGCCAAGGTGAAATCATGCCTTCTCGGTGCCGAGATCTATCTGACGGGCGATACGACAAAGATAAACCGCGTTTCGGGTGTCGTAAAAATATTGCGTTCCCCGAAATCCAAGGGTGAGTTGGACAAACTCGGCGTCGCGGTCTTCGACCTTGTGGAGCTTGACGGGGAACCGGTCACGGCCGCCGCCGATGTATTCGAATCCCTGAAACGCTGGTTCGGCAAGGGAAAGCTCGTCCACCCGGCAGAGAATGTAGTCGCCAACAAGGTGGAAACGATCATGGAAGTTTTCACCGATTGGGTGATCGGCGAAGGCTCCGAAGGTGTCGTGGTTCGCCACGATCAGGCCGGATATTACAAGATAAAGGTCCGGCACAACCTGGACGTTGCCATCATAGGCTTCTCGGAAGGAACCGAAGAACGTAAAGGCATGCTTCACGACCTGCTCGTCGCGGTGATGCGGAAGGACGGGACTTTCCACGAACTTGTCCGCGTCGGCGGTGGTTTCTCCGATGAAGACCGCCGAATTATCGCCGATGAATTGCGGCGGCGTATCGTTCCGTCGGATTACGTCGCCGTCAATAACGATTACGTTGCGTACGAGATGACCGCGCCCGGCCCGGTGATAGAGATATCTTGCCTCGATATGATATCTGAGAGCAGCAAGGGAGCGCCCGTCAACCGAATGGTCCTCGATTGGGACGGGAAAACCTATTCCGCTTTGTCACGAATGCCGC
Organism: Pyrinomonadaceae bacterium; assembly: GCA_014379075.1. Classification (GTDB taxonomy): domain Bacteria; phylum Acidobacteriota; class Blastocatellia; order Pyrinomonadales; family Pyrinomonadaceae; genus OLB17. The sequence goes on from JACMMN010000092.1 coordinate 4,892, forward strand.
TGGTCAGCGTGATCTCGCCGCAATACGTACGAATGCGTGACGATAAAGAAGCGAACATTGAGGACGTTAACATCCTGCAGGTCAGCGACCTTGTAGACGTCCCTGACTTTGACGTGCCGGCCCGTGAAAAGGAAGCACCGGCAAGCGCAATGCTTTACCGCGAGGTCTATACGAAAAAGATGAAGGGAAAAACGATGGTCAGGAAACTTCTGCTCTGGAAAACGAACAAGGAAGATTCGCCCGATTTTCCCGGGTATGTTGTGTACCTGACGGATTTCAGCCCGAACCGGCAAAATCCGCTCGAACGCGACATCAAGGTCTCCAATACCGAAAAGGATGCCCTCAAACTATTCAAGAAATTGGCGGAAAAGAATTTCGTCGGGGGATGGGAGAAAGCATAGATGGCACAGCCTTTTGCTGAATTTATCGGCAATAAACGTCTCCTCTGGATCGCGGAGGAATGGCAGCGGTATGCCGATAAACTTGCTGAATGGGCGATGGAACGCCTGGTGAACAGGCGCGACGTTTGGAGCCAATATACGCTCAGAAACGGGGAAGTAAGTGTTGTTATGCTTCCGATAAAGGAGCGCCGCGACCTCGGTACCGATATGGTCACGCTCACCAAGCTTAAACGTCATTTTTCCGGACGGGCCGTTTCACATCTTATCGGCCTTCATTCCATCAGCGACCATTCCACTGCCAAATGGTTCGCGGTCGATGTCGATCTGCATGACGCCGGTGTCGCGAACGCCGATGAGATCGCGCTTTCTAATTTCGCGGCATGTTTCGAATGGGCAAAACGCCTCCGCGAAAAGGGTATGGATCCGATCCTGATCGACAGCAACGGCGCGGGAGGTTTTCACCTTTTCGTCCTGCTCGATGACGAATATCCGATCGCCGATGTTCATGCTTTTGCCGACGAACTGCGCGCCGATTACAAGAAATTCGGGCTGACCAAAAAGCCGGAGATATTTCCTCCGAAAGCCGCAGTTGCGGAGGGCGATCTGCCGTACGGACTGCGGGTTCCGGGCCGGCACCACACAAAGCTGCACTATTCCCGCGTTTGGAACTTCGATTCCGTTGGCGATAACGACTGGCTCGAGGGGGGCGAGGCTACCGAAGGACTTTTGGCAACGCGTCCGGCTCCGCTTCCGGCACCTGCAAAAGTTAAGAAAACCCTGCGCAAGATAGAGCCGAAAAAACCCGAGGTGAAGCGAAAGCCGCGTGTCTGCGTCGATCTGGACGGTGTTCTCGCGAAATATGAAAGCTGGCACGGACTTGATCAGATAGGGCCGCCGCTGCCCGGAGCTTTGGAATTTGCCTGGTCGCTTGCTCAAATAGCGGAAATTATAATTTTCACGTCGCGGTGTTCGCTCGATAACGGCAACGACCATTCGGCGAAACGCACGGCCGTCGGGCCGCTGCGCATACGCGTCATCGAATGGCTTGAAAAATATAAGTTTCCATACACAGACGTTTATGTCGGCCAGGGAAAACCGCGAGCCTCAGCCTTCATCGACGATCGAGCCGTCGCCTGCAGCCCGCAGCGGGACAAGGCCGCCTTCAAGACCGCACTCGACGC
>JACMMN010000093.1 GCA_014379075.1 Pyrinomonadaceae bacterium
CAGGCATATGTCGAACAGGTGCGCGGACTTTTGGATGGCGGTTCGGATATGTTCATCGTCGAAACGTGCCAGGATCTGCTGCAAACCAAAGCCGCACTTTCGGCGATCTTCGACTTATTCAAACAGCGAAAAGTGCGGATTCCGGTTATCGCACAGGTGACGATTGAAACTTTCGGCACCATGCTCAACGGTACCGAAATCGCGGCTGCATTGACTGCGCTCGAACCGTTTCCGATCGACGTTATCGGGATGAACTGCGGCACCGGCCCGAAGCAGATGGCTGAAAGCCTGAAATATCTGTGCGAAAATTCGCCGATACCTGTTTCGGTATTGCCTAATGCGGGCTTGCCGGAAGTTAAGGATGGAAAGCAGCATTACGATGAAACACCGGAAAGTTTTGCGGCGCAGGTCGAACATTTTGCGAAGGATTTCGGGGCTAATATCGTCGGCGGCTGCTGCGGGACCTCGCCGGAACATTTGAAACTCGTCGTTGAGCGGCTCGAAGGAGTTTCGCCAAAACAGCGAAACGCGAAACTTGTTCCTGCTGCTGCATCAATCTATTTCCAGCAGCCATATTCGCAGGACGCTTCGTTTTTGATCGTCGGCGAACGCGTGAATGCTTCGGGCTCGAAAAAAATGCGTGACCTGCTTGAGGTTGAAGATTGGGACGGCCTCGTAAATCTTGCCAAATCGCAGGAACGCGAAGGCGCCCATATTCTGGACGTGAACGTTGATTTCGTCGGCCGCGACGGCGTCGCCGATATGCACGAACTGGTCTCGAGGCTCGTGACGAGCGTCAAGATCCCGATCATGCTCGATTCGACCGAGTGGGAAAAGATGGAAGCCGGACTTCAGCACGCGGGCGGCAAATGTCTTTTGAATTCGACGAACTATGAGGACGGCGAGCCGCGATTTCTAAAAGTTTTGGAACTTGCTAAAGAATACGGTGCAGGAATTGTAGTCGGATTGATCGATGAAGACGGAATGGCTCGGACGGCCGAAGACAAGATCAGGATCGCTGAACGTGCCTATGAACACGCCGTCGAATTCGGAATAGAAGCCCACGATATTTTTTTCGATCCGCTGGCTCTGCCAATCTCGACCGGCATCGAGGAAGACCGCCGGAACGCTGAGCAAACCATTACGGCGATCAAAGAAATTCACGCGAAAATGCCGGACGCGAATATAATTCTCGGCGTTTCAAATATTTCTTTCGGCCTCAATCCAGCGTCGCGGATCGTGCTGAATTCTGTGTTTCTTCACGAATGTGTGGAAGCCGGAATGAACTCCGCAATCGTCAACGCATCGAAGATTCTGCCGCTCAATCGCTTCAATGAGCGCGAAATCGAGGTCGCGCTCGATTTGATATACGACCGCCGAAAATTTGACGGTGACATCTGCGTTTATGATCCGCTTACTGAATTTACGACGCTTTTCGAAGGTAAAACGGCAAAGTCGATGAAGCCTGATCTTTCGGTTTTGCCGATTGAAGACCGTTTGAAACATCACATTATCGACGGCGAAAAGATCGGCCTCGAAGATTCGCTGAAGATTGCCTTGGAGCAATATCCGCCGCTTGAGATCATCAATACTATTCTCCTCGACGGCATGAAAACGGTCGGCGATCTGTTTGGGAGCGGGCAGATGCAGCTTCCGTTCGTCCTGCAATCGGCGGAGGCGATGAAGAGTGCCGTCAAGTTCCTCGAACCGTTTATGGAGAAAGCCGAATCGTCGAACAAAGGCACGCTCGTTCTTGCTACGGTCAAAGGTGACGTACATGACATCGGCAAAAATCTGGTCGATATTATTTTGACCAATAACGGCTATCGCGTAATAAATCTCGGCATCAAACAATCGATCGACAGCATTTTGGAATCGCTTGCGGACACCAAAGCCGATGCTGTCGGGATGAGCGGCCTGCTCGTAAAATCGACGCTCGTGATGCGCGACAATCTGGAAATAATGAACGAGCGGGGAATAAATATTCCCGTGATTCTCGGCGGTGCGGCACTCAATCGCCGATACGTCGATAACGACTTGATACCGCTTTACGAAGGGAAACTTTTTTATGCTCGGGACGCTTTCGACGGACTTCATACTATGGACGAACTCACGCAGAAAGAGTCCAAGGTCCAAGGTCCAAAATCCAAAGTCGCGGCAGCGGGGAATGGATCAGAACCAAATGAGGCAGCAGCGGGTGGCTCCAATGGGCAGATAGATACTGTCGATGATGTAGAAGACCTCGTCGGAGAAGACGCAAAGCTCGGTAAGGCAGCGGCGCGCGTTTCATCGCGGGCAACCGGTGACACTACGCATACCGCACATTCCGACGTGAAGCCGGCCGAAATTATTCCATCGGCTCCGTTTTACGGCTCAAAAGTCGTCGAGGTCACGGATCTCAGCAAAGTCTTCGAATTCGTCAACGAGACCGCTTTGTTCAAGGGCCAATGGCAATACAAACAGGGTCGATCTTCAAAGGAAGATTACGCAACGCTTTTGGAAACGACGGTGTATCCAAAATTTGCCGAGATAAAAGCAAAGGCCACGCGAAGTAAGCTGCTCGAAGCAAAGCTCGTTTACGGCTATTTCCCATGTCAATCGAGCGGCAACGACTTGATAATTTACCAGGATGACGAACGTACCGAACGGATGCGTTTCACATTCCCGCGTCAGCCTATTGACCAGCGCGGCGGCAGGAACCTGTGCCTGGCCGATTATTTTGCGTCAGTGGAATCGGGAAAGGTCGATGTCGTTGCTTTCGATCTGGTTACGATGGGACGCCGGGCCAGCGAATATTCGGCGGAACTCTTCAAGTCGGATAATTACACCGACTATCTGCTTTTCCACGGCCTGTCGGTGGAATCCGCAGAGGCTTTGGCGGAAATGTGGCATAAGCGGATCCGAACCGAGCTTGGCTTCGCTCATGCTGACGCTTTTGAACTCGCAAAGCTATTTCATCAGGGTTATCAAGGCTCGCGATACAGTTTCGGCTATCCGGCCTGTCCCAATCTCGAAGATCAAACAAAGCTTTTCGAGTTGCTCCAGCCGGAACGAATCGATGTCGAATTGAGCGAAGAATTCCAGCTACATCCCGAACAGTCTACCTCGGCAATCATCGTGCATCACCCGGAAGCGAAATATTTTACTATCGAATAAATTTCACCCCTTATTGAAGTAGCGGGTTCTGCAAGCGGTCTATTTCCCTGGAATGCCCAGATTTTTCATCCGTCGGTAAAGATGGCTGCGGTCGACGCCCATTTTCTCCGCGGCCTTTGTGACATTACCATCGAATTCGGCGAGCTTGTGTAGGATGAACTCGCGGTGATATGCGTCCGTGGCATCCTTAAAAGAAGGGAAGCGAAAGCTTGAAGCCGGCACTTCGCCATTCGTTCCAAGTTCGGGCAGATCCTTCACGCTGATCTTTTGTTTCGAGATCATGATCACGACGCGTTCGATCGTATTTTTCAGTTCGCGAACATTACCCAGCCAAACGTGATTGACCAGAGCCTCGACTGAGTCGTCGTTGAATATTTTTAGTTTTTTTGCGTAATCGTTCGAAAACTTGCGATTGAAATGCTCGATAAGAAGCGGAACGTCTTCGAGACGTTCGCGAAGCGGCGGAATTTGAAACGGGATCACGTTCAAACGATAGAATAGATCGTGACGAAAACCGCCATTCTCGATCAGATCTTCAAGCCGCTTGTTGGTCGCGGAAATAACACGCACATCGACCTTTACTGGCGTATTGCTACCGACCGGTTCGAATCGCTGCTCCTCCAAAACACGAAGCATTTTTGCCTGCACACGCGGTGACATATCGCCAATCTCGTCCAAAAAAAGCGTCGCGCCATCGGCGATCTCAAACTTTCCTTTTTTTGACGCCATCGCACCCGAAAAGGCTCCTTTTGTGTGGCCGAAAAGTTCGGATTCAACGAGTTCTTCGGGAATCGCGGCGGAATTGATCTCGACGAATGGCGAAGATCTTCGTTTCGATTGGGCGTGGATCGCTCGGGCGACTAATTCCTTCCCGGTTCCGCTCTCACCTGAAATAAGCACGCGGCCGTCGGATGGGGCAACGATCGCGATCTGCTTTCGCAAAGCCCGCATTGCGACCGATTCGCCGACCATCAAGTATTCTTCCGCCAGATCGCTTTGCAATTGAGCGTTGACGCGTTCGAGTTCACGCTGCCGGACGGCATTTTTCACTGTAACGACCGTTCGTTCCAAACTCAAAGGCTTTTCAATGAAGTCAAAGGCTCCGAGCTTGGTCGATTTGACAGCGGTTTCGATATTGCCATGCCCCGAGATCATTACGACCGCCGCCTCCTCGCCGTTCTCGCGAAGTTTCCGCAAAGTCTCGAGGCCGTCAATGCCTTTGCCGAGCCAGATGTCGAGTAGGATGCACGAAAAATGCTGCTTCGCCGTGATTTCCAGACAAGCTTCGCCAGATATGGCGGTTTCGACCGCAAATCCTTCGTCCTCCAAAACACCGCGAAGCGTATCGCGGATGCCGGGCTCGTCGTCAACGATCAAGATCGAATTCTGCATTTGCTGAAATATCTAAGTAATCACCGGAATCTCAATGATAAACTTTGAGCCCTTGGGCTGGTTCGATACAACTTTAATTTTGCTGTGATGTTCAGTTACAATGCGGTTCACTATAGCTAAACCTAAACCCGTCCCGCGTCCTTTGGTGGAGAAATACGGCTGGAACAATTTCTGAAAATCGCTCGGCGGAATGCCGCCGCCGTTGTCGGCTATCTCGACGACGATCAGGTCGCGGGCCGGTTCACTTCTAGTTCGTACGTTGACTATTTTTTCGTCCTGATGTTTGTCAAAAGCCTCGAATGCGTTTTCGATAAGGTTAACGATAACACGCTTCAATTGTTCGGCGTCTATCATCGCATTGGGTAAACTCTCGGCTAGATCGGGTTCGATTCTTGCTCCATCCCCGCGGTCCTCATAAAGAGTCAGAACCTGCCCGATTATTTCGTTCACGCTGCCGCTTTCAAGCTGGGCGTCCGGAAGGCGTGCGAAGCGGGAAAATTCATCAACCATTGATTTAAGCGAATTTACCTCTCGTAGAATTGTGGAAGTGCCGTCACGGATAACCGCCGCGGTGCTTAGATCAACATTCCCATTTATACTGGACCTATTATCGAGGAACCCAGTCGCTACCGCTCCCGGTTCTGACGCGGGATCACCAAATCGCTTGGCTATCCTCTCGGCTGAAAGCTGTATCGGCGTCAGAGGATTTTTGATTTCGTGGGCCATGCGGCGTGCGACTTCCTGCCATGCCGAAGCACGCTGGGCCGCGATCAATTCCGAGAGATCTTCAATTACAAGAACCGCTCCGTTTTGATCGGCGAGAGCGGTGGCCGTCAACGCGACGGGCATGCTCGCTTCGGTTTCTTGGCTTCCGTCGGCATTTTCCGGTTGCAAAACAGTTTGCTCAGAGGCATGGCCGATTCTTTTTGCCCGTGAGATCAGTCGTTCCATCACGTTCCGATTTTCTTCGTTCACCAATTGGTCGAGATGAAATTCGGCAAAATTAGCGCTTTCGAGGCGCAGAATATTTATCGCCGCTTTATTGATGGTGCTCACTCGATTGTCAGAATCGAAAGAAATCACACCCGTTGGCAGCGATTGCAGAACGGTTTCGATGTATTTCTGCCTTTTGCTAAGTTCAGCCGAATTTTCTTCAAGCCTTGCGGACATCTGGTTGAAAGTCGAAACAAGCAATGCAAGTTCGTCCTCCGCCAAGACGTTCACGCGGTGAGCTAGATTTCCCTGCGCGATCTCATCCGCAGCTTCCGCAAGGGCCTTGATCGGTACCGTCAGGCCCCGAGCTACATAAAACGCGGTCCAGGTCGATGCAAAAATAAGGAGAAATGTAAGGACACCCAGCGTCAAAAAGCCGACTTGCCTCACTATGATCTGCTGGTCCTTTAGCCGGTCAAACTCAACCAGCGAGCTATCGACCATCTGGCTGACGCTTTCCTCTCTAGTCAGGTCGGGAACGATCAAAAGTTTCCGTCCATCGGAGAAATCTGCGATGGCGGCGTCGAAACCCTTGCCGTCTTGAAGGGAAGTTTCCGACGTACTTCCCGAACGGAGGCCCGACACAGTGCGGTCCAGTTCCAGTTTTTGCTCGGCGGTCAAAGGCTTCTCAGCTGACACGATCGTTTTGTAATCTTTCGAGAGAACTTCTACCAGCGTGAGGCTCCCTGCATCGGAGATCGATTCCAGATCGGCCTTCGTAATTTTTTTCTCATCTATAACAACGGCAATCATCCGGGCTGTTTCGTAGAGTTTTTTCGATTGCGACACCAGCGTTTGGCCTTCGACCTTGCGGGCGTCGCGGACGACATTCTCCGGTATCTGCGAAAACCAGCGCTCGAGTGCCCGATTCATAAACAAATAGGAAAAGCCGGCCATCGCAATGATCGGCAGAAGGCTGATCGCCGCGAAATAAAGGAACAGACGCGTTTTTATCCGTGCTCCAAGCTGAAATGCCCGGCGTTCACGGATCAACTTAATAATGCTGCGAAGGAAAATAAAACCGAAAATTACAAAGGCAATAAAATTCAGCGAGGAAAGAGCGTATAGGAGTAGCGTATCGCTAGCCGAATCGACCGAAAAGTTTTTCCAAAGATTGGAGGTTTGAAGCAGGATAAGCAGCGTCAGCAGAACAAGCACCAAAGCACCCAGGATCCAGGGCGTTTTCCGTCTCTGCTTCTTAATCTGATCGTTTTCCACGAGCCAAGTTTAACATAAACGCTTTTCGGCATAGGGCGCGCGTTGTCAGAAGCGTGCCGATTCATTAAACTCGTTCTAATTTATGGCCATAAACCAACTCCTTTTAACGATCTTTTTTAATAATTTCGGCCGGCTTCGCAGCGGTTGGAGGTCCGCGATATTTGTGGCGGCATTTATTTTAACGGCGGCGATTCTAGGGGCGGCCGCGATGTCTCTCTTGTACGCACTGCCTATGGGTTTTGGCCCAGGAACAGCCGGTTTTTTTATTGTAAACGGTTTGGTTTCGCTGGTTCCGGCATTGTTTGTCGGTTGGCTGTGCGGAAAATATCTCGAAGGTTTGCCGTTTCGTGTGTTGGGTGCCTGGTTTACGAAAGGCTGGCTGAAGCATTTGGGTATTGGTATCGTTCTCGGGGCCGCGACTTTGGGAATCGCTGTTTTAACTGCGGTCGTTTTTGGAGGTTTGAGTTTTGAATTGAATTCCGGAGCCGGGAGTTTGTCCATACTTTCCACGCTCGGAGTTTCGTTTCTGATCTTTACCGTCGCTGCGGCTTTTGAGGAAGCTTTCTTCCGGGGTTATATTTTACAGACATTCACGCGTGCCGGTCTGGCATGGCCTGCGATCCTCTTTACGTCGGTCCTTTTCGGAGTGGTTCATATTTACAATCCGGATGCGGGAACGATTTCGACAGTGAACACGATCCTTGCCGGTGTGTGGTTCGGAATCGCGTATCTGAAGACGCGTGATCTATGGTTCGTACTCGGACTTCACCTTATGTGGAATTGGATGCAGGGAGCATTTTTCGGGATCGAGGTGAGTGGGTTGACGGATATCGTGACCGCCCCGCTGCTCAGGGAGATCGATAGCGGACCGGTATGGCTTACGGGAGAAAGTTACGGAATAGAAGGCGGTATCGCCTGCACGTTCGCTATTATTATATCTATCGCCGCGATACATTTTCTGGCTATATTGAAGCCGGACGATGAATTGCTCGGGCTGACCGATTCCGAGAACGGGAAGAAGGTTCAGATCTGACGAAAAACCTACCGGCGTTTCGCCAAGCCGTTATTTTCAATGTAGACTATTCTTATCCCTTTATCCGGGATTCATCAATAATATTTATGTCAAAAACAATTTTTGTCGCCGGTTCGGGTGGGATCGGCGAGGCTGTGGCACTTTTATTGCGCGAATGGAGCGACTTTGAAACGACTATTTATTTGGGGGATGTCAGCGAGACAAATCTTTACAAAGCGATAGAATTCGTCACGGCGAATTCGTCAAAAGCTACTTTGGTGGAAAAAATTCTAATGCCGTCCGACGGCCTCAGCGACGCGATGAAAGTCGTGTTTGAAAAATGCGATGTTCTGCTCGATTGTCTTCCCGGCGGACAGGCGCCGCGAATGGCTCGCTATGCCCGAGATTTCAAAATGCATTACGCCAATCTGACTGAATACGTCGCCGAAACCGACGAGATCATCGATCTTGCAAAACATTCTGATACCGGTTTTATCCTGCAGACTGGGCTTGCTCCTGGCTTTGTTAATGTTTTGGCGATGTCTCTGTACAATCAGTTTGTGCAAAAATACGAAAACCAAAAGGTTGAACGGATCGGTATGAAGGTCGGTGCGTTAACGGCCCATGCTCACGCCCCGCACTTTTACGGGTTTACGTGGTCGCCGATCGGCGTCGCGACTGAATATGTAAAGAATTCTCGCGTTATCCGCGATTTTAAGATCACCGAGAAACCCGCACTATCCGCACGCGAGATCATAGTTATCGGAGGGAGAACATACGAAGCCGACCTGACGTCGGGCGGAGCTGCCGACCTGCCGGTCTTCTTTGAAGGCAATGCGAAGAATCTGGAATACAAGACGCTTAGATACGTCGGGCATTATGATTGGGTAGAATCGATCATCCGCAAACTGCCTAAAGACGAAAACCTGCCTGACGAATTACAGAACGCCATGCTTAAGGCAGTTCCGTCAGTAGAGGACGATATGGTTCTCGTGCATGCGTCAGTCGATGGCTTTGCCGCCAACGGACGCCGGAGAATGCTTGAGAAGGCTTACTTTGTAGAACCGATCGAGATCAACGGTAAATCGTTGCGGGCGATCCAGACGACGACTGCGGCGCCGCTTTGCGAATCCGCGATGATGCTGCTTTCGGACAAATACAAAGGTGTGATAGTTCAAAGCCAGGTTCCGCCGGTGGAATTCCTTAAAGGCAGTTTCGTCAGCAGGATCTATCAAAGTTAATAGTGAGAAGTATAAGGTGAAAAAAGCGGAAGGCTTTCGGGCCTTCCGCTTTTTGTTTCACACCAAGTTTATTAGATACCTTTAATTTCCTATGAAATCAAGGTTCGTAATTTCGCTTCCGTGGTTTCGAATAATACTCAGCGGGGTGAATATATATCGCTTTTGCAGAGGCGTGATCGTGTAGCTTTGCCCGTAAGCCATGTCGTTAAAACGGTAATATCCGAAGGTGCTGGTCCTGGCGACGAGTGTCACCGAAGGACTTCCGCCCGTTAGGAC
>JACMMN010000094.1 GCA_014379075.1 Pyrinomonadaceae bacterium
AATAAAGTAATCTTACTGGTTGATTGATCGTTAAGTTGTATTATAATGCTTTTGCCCGGTCGTACAACTAAGTCCATAAATTTAAAATATTATTTGGGATGTTTCTCAAGTTCCTGATGAGCCAAACTCTATGACAAATTCGTCGGTCAGTATAATTCTACTCGCTTCTTTTCTTGTGCTGCTCGCCTTCGTGACGGCTAGTGCCCAACAGGCGACCGCAAATTTGACAGGCGTTGTAATCGATCAAAACGGCGCGGTAATTTCCGGAGTAACGGTAAACGCGACCAATACAGCGACGAGTCTTATACGGACGACGTCGACGAATGCCGAAGGCGTTTATGTAATTTCGAGTTTGCCGGTTGGCGAATACGAATTAGAACTGAAGGCCTTGAATTTTAAAGTGTTTAAGGTTACGCCGGTCATTCTTAATGTTGGTCAAACTGTTAATTTTAACTCGGCTTTGGAGATCGGTGATATAACCGAAATGACAGAACTATTAGGAACCGTGCCTTTAATCGATTCTCACACCTCGAAAATCGACGCTGTGATCAATGACTCTGAGATCGAAAATCTCCCGCTTAACGGCCGCAATTTTCTCGAACTGGCATTGCTGATTCCCGGCAACTCTCCGGCTCCGAATTTCGATCCGACAAAAACCAATACTGTCATTATCTCGTCCGCCGGACAGCTTGGGCGCGGCGGCAATGTGATGATCGACGGAACGGATAATAATGACGATGTTGTCGGCGGTTCGCTGATAAATATTTCGCAGGACTCCGTGCGTGAGTTTCAGATCGCGACCAATCGTTTTTCCGCCGAGTACGGCCGCTCGGCATCTTCCGTTATTAATGTCGTTACGAAAGGCGGAACGAATGAGGTGCGCGGTTCGATCTCCTTTTTTGAAAGAGATAAGAGACTTCAGGGGCTTCCGGCAACGTTTGACCGTGGCAATTCTTCACCGCCTTTCGATCGTCAGCAATATTCGTTCACACTCGGCGGCCCGATCATAAAGGACAAGCTTTTCGCCTTCGGAGCGTTCGAATACCGGAATCAGGACGGAGCGACGCTCGTCGGCATCCGCGACGTGCCGAATCGAAGGATCACGCGCGGCTTCGCTCTTGCGCCGCTTGACGACGCCCTTTTTAATTCGCGAATCGATTACCTGGCCAATGATGCAAACAGCCTGAACTTTCGTTATTCCTTCGAAGATGTCGAAGCGACCGGTTCGAGCAAACTGGACCGGGCTCTTGGCTCGGCTTCGTACCTGCAAAACTTGAAAAACCGTTTTCATTCATTCCAATCGGCCTGGACGAGCGTGATCTCGCCGAGCCTAGTTAATAATTTTAGTTTCAGCGTCAATAATTTTGCCAACGCCACCGACCCCACGGAGCAGGGAATTCAGTACACGTTTCCGAGCATTTTGGATGGCTCAAGTTTCCGTATCCCGCAGGGAACGACGCAGAAACGCTTTCAATTTGCGGACACCATTAGCCTGATCGCGGGAAATCACTCATTGAAGTTCGGCGGCGAGTTTCAGCGCGTGGATTCGAGCCTCTTTTTGGGTGTTTTTCGCCAGGGACGCATCGAGTTTGTGCAGGATTTTGCGGACGCTGACCGAAACCTCGACGGGCTAATTAACGATAACGACCTGCTTTTCGCTGTAACCTTGCGAAGCCAGTTTCCCGAACGCGACGTGAATCTGGCGGATGTCGATAACAATTATTTTGCCTTTTTCGCCCAGGACGATTGGCGAGTGTCGAGCAATCTTACGTTGAATCTTGGCCTGCGATATGAGGCTGATACGAACGTAAAGAATAACGGCGGCTATTCAGATACCAATCCATTGGTTTCGTCTTTTTACCGCGGGGAAAGAAAAGCGGATTACAATAACCTCGCTCCGCGCGTCGGATTCAATTATACGGTCGGTTCCGGCAAGTTCAGCGTTCACGGCGGATACGGAATATATTACGATCGCGTAACACTCCAAATCAGCACGCTTGAACGCGGGCTGGATGGCCGGGCATTGCCTGTATCCGTTCGGGCTGGAAATGCTTTGACGGACCCGAATGGAGTTCCGATCTTTCTCGATCAGAATGGAAATTTTTTGCCGTTTGCGCCAAGGCTAACGAATCCATTCAGCGGTTTCGTGCTCCCGGGAGCGGGAGCCTCCGGAATCAACATCATCGACAATGATTTGCAGAATCCGATGATCCAGCAATCAAATCTCGGGGTACAGTGGGAATTTGCCGACAACTTTGTCGTCCGTGCCGATTATCTGCATAATTTTGGAACGCATTTTATCATCGGCCGCACCGTTGGTGTTGTTAACAATCCGGTTGTCGGCGGGCCGGACAGAGTCGTAAATCTCGAATCGAGTGTGAAATTCAAATATGACGGGCTGCTGTTAAGCGTTGAGAAACGTTTCTCCGACCGTTTCGGTTTCCGGGCAGGTTATACGCTATCAAAAGCGTTCAACTACGCAAATGACGACCAAATTCCTTTCTCGAATGGGCCTATAGATTCGAATAATCTGCAGCTCGAATACGCGCCGACGCCGAACGATCAGCGGCACCGGTTCACAGTGGCCGGAACAATCGAAATGCCGTACGGTTTTCGCTTGTCACCGATTTTGACCTTGGCATCGGGCGTGCCGATGGACATCAATATAACCACTTCAAATGGACAGTCGCGGATTCCTCAATTACAGCGAAATGCCGGTGGAAGGCTTTTTAAAACAGCCTCAGAGTTAAACGCTTTTCTGACAAACCTGAACACGACGGTTCCGACAAATGAACAAATACCGCTCGCGCCCGCGAATGCAAAATTCAATGACAACTTTAGCTCGCTCGACCTGCGTCTCTCGAAAGTATTTACGTTTGGAGAGCGGTACCGTCTCGAACCGATCATCGAGGCCTTCAATACCTTTAATACCACCAACATTCTTGGTGTATCCAACACCAACTATTCAGGTTTCGGTAACGTTCTCGGAACGCCGAGTTTCGGCCAGCCGTTGACGACCGCGGGCGGAGTTTTTGGTTCGGGCGGTCCAAGGGCTTTCCAAATCGCCGGGCGTTTTACCTTTTAAGTTCGTGCAATAATCTCGCTTTTGTTCGTGTATGCAATTGAAAAGGCAATTCGGGTTGTGGACGGCTGTGGCCCTAATCGTCGGCCAGGTGATCGCCGTCGGTATTTTCCTGACGCCCGCGGGAATGGCCAAATCCGTCGGTTCGCCTTTTTGGCTTTTGGTGATCTGGGTTGTCATCGGTTTGATGACATTAAGCGGAGCGTTATGCTACGGCGAACTGGCGGCACGCTTTCCGGATGCGGGCGGAAGTTATGTTTACCTGCGGGAAATTTACGGAAAACCGGCCGCGTTTCTTTATGGCTGGATGGTTTTGCTGGTGCTGGATCCCGGCCTGACGGCAATTTTCGGCGTCGGTTTGGCGGGTTACGCCGGTTATCTGGTTGAGCTTTCACCGGCCGGAAAGCAAGTTTTGGCCATCACGATCATCGTTTGTGTCGGCCTGATAAATATATTGGGCGCACGGCTCGGGGCCAATTTCCTTAAAGTTTTAACGATTCTTAAGATCGCGACACTTCTTTTTATTATCTTTTACGGATTTCTCGGCGGCTTTGGAAACTGGAGCAATTTTCAGCCGTTTTTCGCGATGCCGCCGGATATTTTCAGTGCATTTGCCTCCGCCATTGTCGGAGCGTTTTTCGCGTTTGCGGGCTGGTGGGAAGTTACGCGTGTTGCGGGAGAGATAGAGAGTCCCGAGAAGAATTTGCCCAAGGCATTAGCTATCGGCGTGGTGGCGATCACTCTTATATATATTCTGACGAGTGCCGTATTCTTCTATCTGGTCCCGGTTGCACAGGTTACGAATGACGAGACATTTGCGGCCCAGGCCGGTGAAGCGTTATTCGGCAAAACCGGCGGAATGATCTTCGCGGCAATTGTCATTATTTCCGTTTTGGGAACTCTCTTTGCCTACCTAATGGTTTCGCCCCGTGTTTACTACGCAATGGCGAAAGATGAATTGTTCTTCAAATCTTTCGGCGAGCCGCACCCTCGTTTCGGAACTCCGCACCGGGCGACGTTGATTCAGATCTTTCTGGGCTCGATTCTGGTCGTATCAGGAAGTTTTGAGCAAATACTTTCATATTTTTTCTTTGTGGTGGTGCTCTTTATCGCTCTTGTCGTGGCCGGCATATTTAAGATCCACAAACGCGAATTCAGCGGTTACAAGACAGTACTTTTTCCGTTTACGCCCATTTTCTTTCTGGCGATAACCGCCGCCGTACTGCTGATGATCGCAATGCGTAATCCATTCCAGAGTTTTCTGGGAGCCGTGGTCGTATCTTTAGGCATTCCGGTATATTATTTGATTTTTAAACGCAATAACTTGAAGGACTGATTATGGCCTGGATAAAAACGATCCCGTTTGACGAGGCGGATGAAAAATTAAGGGATATTTTGATGAAAACGCGGATGAATTATCCGCGGGAATATGAAACGCCGGTCGAAAACGCCAGTTCGATAAACGAGTCGATCGTCGATTCGCACACTTTGATTCCCGATGCTCTTTTTCATGCATTTTCAACCTTCAGTTCGCTGATGTCGCCCGATCTGCCGCTTGAACGGCGGCAGCATGAAATGATCGCGACGATGGTTTCGGTTACCAACGACTGCTTCTACTGACTGGAATCTCACGCAGAGTTTCTGCGTCGCGTAACTTTGGATAGTGATCTGATCGCGGCCTTGCGAGAAGATTATAAGACCGCTCCGATCACGGAAGCGGAAATGGTGATGTGCGATTATGTCGTGCAGCTTACCAAAGACGCCACGAAAATTCATCCAGGAGATCATCGAAAACTCCACGATGCCGGTTTCGACGATCAGGCGATTTTGCAGATCACACTAATTGCCTCGTGGTTTAATTATATTAACCGCGTCGCGGATGCTTTAGGCGTTGGAAGAGACTAACGCCTGTCACCGCTATTTTTTCGCGGGCTTTGCGGAAATTAAAGGTTTACTGTAAGCATTTATTACCTTCCAAGTGCTTTTGTCGCTGTCAAAAACAGTGTTCAACCCCTGCTCTTCCATCGGCGGATCGCCCATGTAATCATCCCCGCTTTTCCAAAAGATCTGGTTTGCGATCGGGCGCGAATCTCCGCCAAAGGCCCAGAAACTGGCACCTGCTATAGGTCCTCCCGTCTCAGCGTGTTTCACTAAAGTAGAGAATATTCTCGTATAGTAGTCATCTCTCAAAGTAGTCGGAGAGTTTATCGCAAACGACTGCCTATCGCGCGGCAACCCGAATTCCTCGATAACTAAAGGCTTTTTCAATTTCTCGGCAATCTTCAGGTGCTGGTCGATGTAGCTGACCGCTTTTTCGATAACGTTCGGAAATCCTTCGGCCACCTTGTCCTCTTTGAACCAGCCCCAATTTTTTGCCCAGATGTGAATCGTCAGATAATCTATGTTACGGTCGGCGTGAATTTCTTCGAATAGCTCCATATTTTCCGTTCCCATCAAACCTTCATGGCCGATCGTAACGAGATGATTTTTATCTTTTGCTTTGATTAAACCGGCAACGTCGGCGATCCACTTTGTGTATGCTGCATTGGCAGCCGGACGCATCGGACGAGGTTCGTTGGCGAGTTCCCAGGCCATCACGGCCGGATCATCGGTGTATTTTTTACCGGTGTATTTATTTGTTCTGTTCAGGACCAGATTGACCTGCTTGTTGTAATTCTCTTTACACGGTTCGCAGCTATAAAATTTGGTGACGATGTCGCGCTGCTCATCCCAAGTGAGTTTCCGGCTTTTCATGGAATCCTCAACCTGGTTGTTCCATATCAAATACTGCTGGAAACCGCCGCTCCATTCCCAATTATTACTGAAAAACACTACCGCCTTCATATTTCTTTTGCCCATTTCGGCGAGCAATAGATCCAGTCCATCCAGAATATTGTCATCGAACTTTCCCTGTTCAGGCTGCAGCGGCGGCGAAACTCTTACAACGCCGTTTATTAATCCCGACCCTTCGGCACCGGCCATCACCCGTAAATTGGACACGCCGTTCGCTTTCAGGAAATCCAGTTCCTTTCGCAGCCGTTTGGCACCTCTCTCCTTGTCGTTTTCCAATCCAAGCAGGCTTCCGTACCAGTAATTTGTTCCTATAAAGTAGTAAGGCTTATTGTCGGAGTAAAATTGATGACCTTTAACGGTAACGAATGATTTGGATTGCGCGATCAAATCAGCGGTCATCATCGTGGAAATTAGAACAAAGGTCAGCAGAGTGAACGCGAACGGTTTGTGAGACTTCATATTTATCATCCTTGGAATAATACAATCAACTTAAACAATTTCGGTCGACACAATAGGATTAGGGTCATTTCGAAATTGGCTAGACCAATTCACCCTCCGAAAATTCTCGAAAATTCTTTGTTGCAAAGAGAATATTTTAAAATTTGCCAATATTGTCTTGACAACCGATTAAATTCGTATTAACTTTTGCTAGGTTATACAACAAAGTATTTAG
>JACMMN010000011.1 GCA_014379075.1 Pyrinomonadaceae bacterium
AGTGCTTTGCTGTACCTGCTTGCGGGCAAACGGCGTGTACGGAAACATCATGTACCCCTGGTAAAGCAAACACGCTGCCAGTAAAACCAGGAAACCGATCTCCTTTACAGAGAGGTCTTTAACAAAAAAAATGTACGCAGCTAACGTAAGGGCAGCCACAAAAGTTATCTGAAGGCGCGGAAAATCAAGTACCCTGATCCACCAGGCTTCTCCTCGTACAATAGGAATAGCGGTGGCGGCGATCGTAAGGCCGCCGATTATTATTAAAGCGATTTCCAGTATTTACCTCGCAGCGGCCATAAGGCGGGACGCTTGTTTCATCTGCATCTGTTCAGGCTTTTACAGTATATGTGTGAGGTGAAACAAAAAACAGCCTTCTATTTATTCAAAGCCTATCGTTGAAAAATCCAACAACCAAAGCCCAAGAGTCTTTTGCCGCCGTTTCGTTATAAACTTCAGGCCGCGTGTTATTGAAAAAAGCGTGATCGGCGTCGTACTTCACAGAAGTTATCGGAAGTTCGAATCGTTCCGCTGCATCTTCAAGGTCAGCGACTTTTGCGGGATTTATCCAATCGTCTTTCGTTCCCGAAATAAATATTGTCGGCGTTTTTAGTTTTTGCAGAATAGTTTCGGGCGGCGTATCTCCGTAAAATGCGGCGGCGGCGCTGAGGCCTTCGAGTTCGCAGGCGGCACGCAAGGCAAACGTTCCGCCCATGCAATATCCTGTAATGCCGAAATGGGAAAGCTTATAAACCTCTCGAGCCTTTTGAATAGTATTTTCGAGAATGTTCAGCCCATCTTCGATAGCCAATCCCTGCATCAATTTTGAAGCTTCCTCAGGAGTTGCCGCTATCGTTCCGCGATAAAGATCCGGCGCAATGCCGATAAATCCTTCGGCGGCATAGCGATCGGCGATATCTTTGACGTGATCGTTCAAGCCCCAATATTCCTGGATCACGATCACGGCGCGATCTCCGCCGCCGTCCGGTATTGCTGCGTACGCAGTAGTGCTGCCGTCAGCCGTGTCGATCGACAAAATTTCCTTTCGCATAAAATATCCTCCCAAAGATTCGTTTATATTTTGATTATAAACATCTCTTTAGGAGGAGCAATTTCGTATGGCTGATATATCAGTTAAAAGAACCTGATCGTATACCCAAAACGGACTCCTCGGCCGATCTCCGGTACCAGGTCTTTGATAAACGAAAGGTGGTTGCGATATAGCTTGTCGGTCAGATTGTATGCGTTGACGGTAAAAATATGCGCGAAATGCTGGCGGCCAAGAGTATATGAAGCCGCGACGTTTACGATGCCGTAACCGGCCGTTCTCGTCTCGAGCGGGAACACGTTGTCCTGCTCGGCCGCGAAAACCGCTTCGGGCCGAACACTCAAATTTTTATAGCGAAAATCAAGGCCGACGCGTGCTCTTGCAGGAGGAATGCGCGGCAGATCAATGTTATCGTTGATCAATTTCGCCCGCACCATATCGAGACTGATAAAACCGCCGATATATTTGTTGAAACTCGCGTCCGCGCTCAATTCCGCACCGAAATAGCTCGCGTCCGATTGTGAATATCTCGCCACTGGTAAGCCGTCCTCGATATCGACCTCTCCGTCGCTGTCCTCGTCCTGCGGGGCGAGAAATACGAAGTTGTTGATACGGTAGTAATAGACGTCGCCCGAAACGCGGAACTTGGTGGATTGGTGGCGAAGCGAAAAATCAATGCCGTTGGCGGTTTCGCGGGACAGATTTTCATTTCCGATTTCGAAGGTCACGTTTCCGATGTGCGGCCCGTTGTTATAGAGCTCTTCCAGTGCCGGTGCCCGATTGGAATGCGTGTAATTCACAATGAATGCCCCGCCTTCCCAAAGGCCGACGTTAATGCCCGCACCGCCCGAAAAAGCCGTAAAACTCCGGGCGAGAAGATCGGTGTTCTCAGGATCGTATCGATTATTCTCGACACGCCCGCCGAACTGAAATTTCACACGTTCGAAATTTAATTCTTCAAGGCCAAAAGCGGAGAATGCGTTGTGTTTGACCATGCCGGTGATCAATTGTTCGGCACCATTTACCTCATAGTCGCGGTTAAAGCCCTCGAAACCGAAGCGGCCCGTCAATTTTCCGTATTTCTTCTGTTCAAACAGCGTCCGGTATGAAAAAGTCTTGTTGTCGAAAATAGTACCGACCTCGTCGATTCCGTCGGCCCGCTCTATTTCCTTGTGCCGGTAATTGGTGTAGTCGAGACTGTACTGCATAGCAGAAATAAACGAATTAGATAGTTCGCGGAAACCGCCATTGACTCGGAATTTGTGGCTTCGGACACGCAGGTCGATCTCTTCATCGACGGCCGGTAACTCGCCTCTTTCGGGAGGTTCCTCGCCGCCTTCGAAAAGGGCCGCGTAAGGAACACCGTAGCGTCTCAAATCGAAAGCGTATGAGCCGTTAATGTAAGTCTTGTCCCCGTAATATCCGGCTCCGAAAGATTCCGAATTGGACCGGGCCGCTGAATTCGGAACTCGTCCGAGCGGTGTTTGATAATCCCCCGTTCGCTGCGCTCCGACATTTCCGCGAAAGACAAACTTTTTATATCCATATTCTACGCCGCCGGCAAAGGCTGCCTGACGATCTGCGGTGCCGCCTATAACAGTCGCAAAGCCGCGAAAGCCTTCATGAGCTTCGTTTTCGTCGTTGCCGATCACATTAACGACGCCGCCAATGGCATTACTCCCGTAAAGCAGTGTGCCCGGCCCTTTGACGACCTCGATGCGTTCCGCGCCCAACGGATCGACGGGCTCGCCGTGGTCCGCCGATTGCGATCCGACCGAACCGGTTCGAACCCCGTCCTGCAAAACTAATACTCGATCGCCGTCGAACCCGCGTATAACGGGGCGCGCACTGCCCGGCCCAAAACTGCGTTTAGCGACGCCGGTTTCGGCTTCGAGAACCTCGCCGAGAGATGTGGACGCCCGCTCCGTTATCCGCGTCGAGCCGACGGAATTAACCGACTGAAACGAATCGAACACCGATTGCTCCGTACCGGAAGCAGTAACGGTAACCTGCTCCTTCAACGAAGATATCTGAAGCTGAAAATCGAGCGTAGCATTTGCTCCCGATGTTACGGTCGCGATCTGCGTCGCATCCGCAAAACCTTCGAGATGCACAAGGATCGTATATCGGCCGGCAGGAACTTCGCTAAATCGAAAATCGCCGTTTTCGTCCGTTCGTGTCGATTGCCGCGACTGTACGATCTGAACAGAAGCTTCATGAAGAGCGGTGCCGTCGCCATAAGTGACTTTGCCGGAAATGCTGCCCTGAGCGAAGGCTGCGATCGAAAAGATAAAAATAAACGCGGTAAGTTTTATGAGTTTCATTGGCCCTTTTTGTATCGTGATTCAACTTGTTGATAAAAAACGAGTTTACAAGGATACAATAGGGAACGGCGACAGGTTTTTAACGAACGGCAGGATTCGGCAAATGAATGGGCGTGTCGGCGGGCTTCGTGTTTTACAATCGCAAGAGTTTTGTTCTAAGTATTTTAGATTGAAGGCGGCTTGTCATCAACTCCTGCCCGTTTTTCAACGTAATAGCGTAAGTTCCGCCGGGCATTGAAGACACACGCGAGATCATGTCCAGATTTGCCAGAGAGCCGCGCGAAAGCCGTACGAATTGTTTCTCGTCAAGACGCATTTCAAGGTCCTTCAGCCGGAAGTTTATATCGTATTTTTGATTCCCTGCGGTTGTGATCCGCAAGAGCTCGCCGTCAGCGATTATCGACGCAATTTCCGCAACCGGAATAAGAAATATCTCGTCACGCTTTTTGACTGGGATGCGGCTTAGGATCTCGGTGCTTGAAACATCGTCATACACTTTTGACATTCTTCTGAGCTTTTCCGTTTCGGCGTCGCGCCAATCATTTCGATCCAGCCTTTCGCCGGCACGGGTAACGGTTTCGCGCAATCGCGACTTTTCGACAGGTTTAAGCAAATAATCGACGGCATTCAGTTCAAATGCCTGAACGGCATACTGGTCGAAGGCGGTGACAAACGCGACGAGCGGCATTTGAGATTTGCGAAGCGACCGGACGACTTCCAGACCCGATATCTCAGGCATTTGAAGGTCTAGCAAAGCAAGATCGGGCTTTAATCCCTTGATAATTTCGACAGCCTCGCCGCCGTTTTCGGCTTCACCGATCACCTCAACATCCTCGAATTCGCGCAAAATACCCTTTAAAAATTCTCGTGCCGGACGCTCGTCATCGGCGATTATCACTCGAAGTTTGTTCATATTTATTGACCTGCAAATCGGATTCCGAGCGATATTCTTGTGGAATCGTCTGTGCTTCTAAGGGCATTTCGATGACGGCTTGAGTTCCATTTCGGGGATCGGAGTCGATGTTCACAGTTCCTTTACCGCCAAAATAAGTATTAAGGCGTGCACGAACATTTCGAAGGCCGACACCGTCTGAATCAAATACCTTCCGTAAAATTCTTCCCGGCCCGGTATCCGAAATTCGCAGCCGCAGGAAGGCCTCGCCGTTCCTCTGCGTCAATTCGGCCGAAATGCAGACTTCTCCGCCGGCCTTGTTTTCCGAAATACCATGTTTAACTGCGTTTTCTACAAGCGGCTGCAAGATCAGCGAGGGTATACGCACGCCTTCCACTTCTTTCGGAATGTGGATAGTTACCTTCAACCGCTCTTCAAACCGCGCCCGTTCAATATCCAGATAGCTCTCGATCAGTTTCATCTCCTCGGCCAGAGTGGAGAACTCGGCGGCTGTACTCAGAACACCTCGAAGCAATTTAGTCAGCTGCAGAAGGGTTTGAAAAGCCTTATCGGGAGATGTTTGGATCAAATAGCCGATAGTCGTTAATGCGTTGAACAAAAAATGCGGGTTGATCTGTGAACGAAGCGCGGTAAGCTGTGCCTCGGCCGCAAGTTTTGAAAACTCCTGTTCACGGAATGCCTGTTCGAATCTTTCATGGGAAACGCGCAATGCATCGATCCGTCGGGCAGTATTCAACGAAACGGATTCAAGCATCGCGGTCTCATCGGAGAGTAGACGCCTTCCGCCGTGGAACTCGCTGAGATGTATCCGAAAAAAAGGAGGTTCCGCGGTCGGAATAAAAACCCGGGCACTATCAGGTGAAAAATCGACGAGCTCGAATTTAGTTTCTGTATCACGGTCCAGACTTTCGTCCCAGCCAGCCTCATTGGCGGTAAGGACCGATCCCAATCTGTCTGTCATCGTTGTCAAAACTTCTTCCACGGAGTCGATCTTTTCTATTTTTAGCGCAAGTTCGCGCTCGACCTTCCCATAGTCTGCCCTCTGCAAAATAACCTTATCTACCAGCCAAATGGCAAGTCGATGAATTGCCGGATATATCAATGCGGTCGCGATCCAGAGCGTCAGTATGAGGCTTACCGCCTGCACATCGTTTCGGTCATGAGTTTCGTGATAACGCAGCAGCGGAGCAGCAACCGCAAGATATAACCCAAAAGCGACCAACGTCAGCAGAATCAGCGATATCGCCCGTTTTAGAAAAAGATCGGCAAAAGCGAACCGGTAGTTTTGATAAAGAATAGCCAGGGCCAGCGGCAGCGAGGATTGGTGAGCGACAAGCTCGACAAGCCAGGAATTTTCCGCCCGGTCGCCGCTCAAATGCAGAGCCGAGACGGCAAATATCAGCAACGATGTCGCCCAGATCGCTTTTTTCTCAACTGTTTGACGAAAGTTGAAAAACAGAAGGCCGGCGGCTAACGTTATCGAGCCGAATGTAAGCGTTTGCAACGCCAGATCCGATGGGGTCAGCTGCGCCGTGAAAGCAGCATGAAAATGAAGCACGGAAGCAAAAGTGCTTAGTCCGTAGGCACCGTATGCGAGCCAGGTAGCTTTTTCACCGTCATTTTGCGAAGAATGAACAACGACAGATGGCAGAAAACCGAGAGCCGAATAGGATGCGGCGACAATCAAGGGGCTGATCTGATCCGATCCGAAATCATTCTGGAGAAGAACAAAAAACTCGCCCAGATTCCAGATCAGGCCCAAGAACGCGGTCGTCAGAAGCAGCAAGTTCAAGCCGTTCGGTCCCGACGGTTTGCGATGCCGGACAACCATTGCCGCAAGCATTGCGTACAATGCCACGCCGATCGTAAAGCCGAGGAGGTTAACAAGTAATGCTGCGTTCAGGGAATTCATTCTTTATTAGCGACAGTATTTTACTGTTACGGCAACCCAGATAGGATGCAAGTTTAACTCAACGTAACGCCGTTTTGACAAAATAAGCGGTTGAATTGCACAATGAAATTCCGTACGGTCGTTAATTCAAACATCTCAGCAAACTCTTAATGAAAAAACTTTTTATTCTCCGGCACGCAAAATCAAGTTGGGATCAGCCCGACCTGGCCGATTTCGACCGGCCTTTGAATCACCGCGGGCTAATTGCGGCGCCCTTCATGGGAGAGCTTATAGCCAGAAAAAAGTATCTGCCCGACGTTATAATCAGTTCACCGGCCAAACGTGCCAGGCAGACGGCTCTACTCATAAAGGAAGCCGCCGGTGCAGCCGCGGACATCAGGTACGAGGAACGGATCTATGAAGCCAGTCCGCAGGCGCTCAAGCAAATTGTTTCGGAGTTGGATGAGGACATTAGTTCGGTTATGATCGTCGGCCATAATCCCGGCATCGAAGGATTTATCAAATATCTAACCGGCCGTCTTGAAGCTATGCCTACCGCGGCTCTTGCTTCGATAAAACTGGATCTCGAAAAGTGGAGCAATTTATCCAGTGAAAGCGGCGATCTTGAAGAGGTCGTGCGGCCTAAAGAAGCAATGACATCGCTTTGAATTATAATTTGATCTAACAATATCGCGGCGCAATGTCAGATTTAACCTACACGTAACATTTTGTTAATACCCAATTAAGCTTCGCAACATAAACTGTCGCAATTCGGAACTAAATTACTTACAATTCAGTACGTAGACTATTTTATGCTGCAAAACATCCTCATCATTGAAGATGATGCCGACATCGCCGAGAGTCTGCATTATAATTTCAAGCGCGAAGGCTTTCGGTCGACAATCGCTGAATCGGGCGAAAAAGGCTTGCGCATCGCTCTCGACGAAAAAAACACGCCTTCGCTGATCATTCTTGATCTAATGCTGCCGGGAATGAGCGGCATGGAGCTTTGCCGGCGACTCCGGCGCGAACCTCTGACGGAAACCACGCCGATCATAATGCTTACCGCGAAGGCCGCGGAGGTCGATAAAATAGCGGGCCTCGACACCGGTGCCGATGATTACATAGTCAAACCCTTCTCCGTAAAAGAAGTGATCGCCCGCGTCCGCGCCGTTCTGCGCCGGGCTGAGAAGGAGGCCGCTCCGAAATATGAGGACGATAACCTGACCGTCGATTTCGAGGATATGCGGGTTTTATGCAGTGAATCCGAGGTGAAATTAACGCGGAAGGAATTCTCCCTTCTTGAGCATCTGATCAAAAACATCGGACGGGTTGCCACGCGTCAACAGCTTCTTGATAATGTTTGGGGATATAGTTACTTCGGCGATACGCGAACTCTGGACGTACACATTCGCCGTCTGCGTCAAAAAATGGGTGACTGCGGCGGCTGTATTGAGACCGTGGTCGGAGTGGGATATAGGTTTATTGGGTGTAAATGACGATTTCAGAACTTTCAATTTTGGACCTCCAGGCTGTCGGGCCTACCGCTTCGCACAATATATTGCAGGGAATTCTGGATGCGGTGCGTGAGAGCGTTCTGATCGTCGATTCTTCCACGCGTATTACCGCGTCGAATCTTGCCGCTTACGAAGCCTTTGCCCGGCAAATAGGCCCGCTCGAGAACCGTCGGCTGAGCGAAGTCATTCGCGATGTGAACCTGCACGAAGCATTTCAAAAGGCGATCGATATCGGCGAATCGTCGAATATTAAACTGGAATTCATCGGAACCGAAAAGCGCCGGTACGACATTCATGTGGCACCGATTGAGGTTCAAAATTCGCGCAACGCCGTCGGTGTTTTCTACGACGTTACTCAGATCGAACTTTTGGAAAAGGTCCGCCAGGAATTCCTGTCTAATATTTCTCACGAGCTCCGGACGCCATTGACATCGATTATGGCTTTTGTCGAAACGCTGGAAGACGGAGCCATCGACGATAAGGAAAATAACCGGCGATTTCTCGGCGTTATCCGCCGCAATGCCGAACGCATGCACGGACTTATCTCCGACATTCTCGAATTATCGATGATCGAATCCGGCACTGTTTCTATTGATATCAAGCAGGCGAAATTATTCAATCTTGTCGAGGACGTTTTCGCCAGCCTTTCATCAAAAGCTAAAGCTCGCGAAGTAAAATTGATCAACCATGTCAGCCCCGACCTGACGGTGCGCGCCGATCCGTTTCGTCTCGAACAAATGCTCACGAATCTGATCGACAACGGGATCAAATTCAATCGGCCGTCGGGCAGCGTGACTGTCGCTCTCCATCAGGCAAATGGATCTCACGCAATTTCAGTCGCCGACACCGGCGAGGGGGTTATGACCGAACACCTTCAGCGGATCTTCGAAAGATTTTACCGGGCGGATCGCGGCAGAACACGCGAGGTCGGCGGAACCGGGCTCGGCTTAGCCATTGTGAAACACCTTGCCCGCCTCCACGGCGGTGAAGTTTCCGTAACGTCCGCACTTAGCCGCGGCACCACGTTTGTTATCGAATTACCTGCGAAATAATGCCTTAGGCCACTCCTGATTTTTCTTACCGAGCGCCGCAAAAACATGATATAATACAGATAATTTGATAAGCAAACTGATTGGCGGGCCGGTGAATAAGCGGTTCGTCCCAGCGGCATGTTTCTCATGTTTTGAACGGGAGAAAACATCTATGGAACTGAATATCGGACAGAAGGTTGCGTATCCAAGCCAGGGCGTTTGCATGGTCGAACAGATCGAAAACAAGACGATCGGCGACAACTCGATAAGTTTTTATTCTCTGCGCGTATTGAGCGATAACTCAGTTATTTTCGTGCCGACGGCTAATGCCGAAAGCGTGGGAATCCGGCCGATAATCTCGTCAATACAGTGTCAGGTCTTAATAGATAAGCTTTCAACAGATTTTGAGGCGATCTCATGCGACTGGAAAACACGGTCGCGCGAATTTACCGAGAAACTCCAGTCAGGAGATGTTTTCGAGGCTGCCGATGTTTTAAAGAAGCTTACCTTTCTCGGACACGAAAAAAAGCTTTCCTTTCGTGAGCAAACTCTGCTCGAAAAAGCCAAATTCCTCATCATTTCCGAGATCACGAACGCAAATGTAGCCGATGAGGATGGATTGCGGAGTGAGATCGAAAGGCTGGTGGAGTGCTCTTGTGAGAAACATGTTTTATCTCATCCCGAGGTCATGACCGCCGCCGTTCATTAAGCGCGTTTTACATCACATTAAAGCATCTGCCGGTTAACAAATAATCTCGAACTCAAAACTCTAAGTTTTTGCGTAGCTCGCTTTGATCACTGTTTTAATATTTCCGCGAACGTGGAAATCGCCCTCGATATCAACCCTTAACGGATCGCACGCCTTTACGAAATCATCCAAAATAATATTGATCACATGTTCGTGAAATACCTTTACTTCACGAAATGAATTGATATAAAGCTTGAGGCTTTTCAGTTCTATACATCGCTCGTTCGGCACATACTTCAATCTGATCACCGCAAAGTCCGGAAAATCCGAAAACGGACAGATCGCGGTGAATTCGGGGATATCGAACTCCACCCAAATATCGCGCCCGGCGAATTCGTACTTAAAAGTATCGAGCGGAAAAAGATTCATCTCCACACGCGGAGTCGAACGGATATCCAGCTTCTGAAGATTTTCCGCCGGTAATTGATAGTCATCTAACATAATTTCTTCTTAAAGCTTTCTGCCGCTCCCAGGTCATGGATACCCAAAATCTGCAGATCCTTTAGTAAATTGACGAATATGTGAGCCGTCGCCCGAGCGTCGTCGGTCGCCCGGTGGTGATTCAGCAACTCTATTGAAAAATAGTTTGCTACCGTATTCAACTTATGGTTTTCGATGTTCGGCAGCAATTTTCTAGCAAGCTGCACGGTACACAGCGACGGATTTCCGACGCGGTAATCCTCGTAAACACGGCCGATCTCGTGATTTAGAAAACCCATATCAAAACGGGCATTGTGCGCAACCAACACCGAATCACCTATAAAATCCATAAAGCCGGCGGCGACCTCGGCAAATTTCGGCGCACCGCTCACCATATCGTCGCTTATTCCGGTCAAGGACCTAATGAACGGCGGTATTGGCATTTCGGGATTAACAAGCGTGTGAAACTCTTCCTCGACCTTCCCGTTTCTAACGCGATAGGCTCCAATTTCCGTGATCCGGCAGGGCGGAGCCTTCGACCCCGTGGTTTCCAGATCGAATACTACAAAACCTGTTTTTTGAAGTTCGATCGCTTCGTGATTCAGCCCAATGAATTCGACGGTGTTGTCGGTCAGCATTAATCGCGGATCACGGTCGGTCAGATCAGAAACAAGCAGCCGGGCCAGGTTCGGCTCCGGTTTGCGGATCTTCATCACATAATCGACGACACGGACGGCAGACGCGCTTCCGCCGATTGATTTCAGGAAGGTTATCGTTTCATTGATCAGTAACGATTCAGAGAATAGATTGGGGTACGGCGGCATCTCTCTTCTATTTTAGCTGGAAAAGGTGAAACCGCAAACATACATCGATCGATCGATGAGTTGACACGGCACGCGCGTCGTAGTTGCCAGATTACCTAGAGTAGAGAGAACTTTTTAATACACCAAGAAACGCGGGGCTCAATCGCATCCTATAACGGGATAATGAGCCTTGTTACTTTCTGGCAATTTCATCCAGCGAAAGGATTATTAGCTTGTCGCTGTAAATAGCCTGATAAAGCTTTCGGGCCAGTTCCGGATTCGATCTTTGGACGATCGCATGCTGAGCTAATGCCGATTCCTTATTTTTCGCGCAGAGATATAAATTACCCAGAAAGAACTGCACTTCGTTACTTGTGTTGCCCAATTCTACGGCTTTTGAGACTTCAGAAATGGCTTCGCGATATTTTCCAATACGAGCATATGCATGGCCAAGGTACACGCGAAGTGCGGAATCTTTCTCGTTCAAAAGCTTTGCCCGTTCATAGCTTTCGATCGCCTCCTGAAATTTGCTTAGACGAAGATAGATCGAACCTATATTGCTCAAAACT
>JACMMN010000095.1 GCA_014379075.1 Pyrinomonadaceae bacterium
CTAAATACTTATTTTCTCACCCGTCAAAAGCGTCGCTTTTACTGTAAACCGAAACGTCAAATTCTCTGCATTATCATCGATAAGCTTTGCAAGTGTGACGCGGACGCGTTCCTGTTCGTCTTCGTCGATAAAATCCAGCCACGCGGGCAGCAGGAAATCGGCGACCAGCGGCGAATCGATAAAATCGGTGCCGTTTGCGAATTCGAATATTTCGGATCCGGTGACGGTTTTTATTTTGGAAAGGCCTAAGTTAGCCGCCATTTCCTCGACGGCGGAGATGGTTGGAATTGTGGATATCAACCGCTCGATCTCAACGGAGCTGTCGAGCAGATCAGCGTTCAAAAAGCTTTCCCATAGAAAGGAAAAGATCTCGCCGAAGCTTCCGGCGGTCGGCAGGAAATAGGCGACGCGCTTGTCGGACAGATCGGTAATATCACCCAAAAACTCCGACATCTCATCAGGCTGAACGAAGCTCGCATCGGCGATGACCAGGTCGAAGGTCTCGCGGGGGAATTCGTTTAGGAATGCGATCTCGGCCTGTACGATGTCGGCTTTTCCATGCGCCAAGATATTCGCCTGCATGTCATCGCTGTAGGCGGCGATCCGCGAATCGGCTTCGAGCTTTTCCCGCAGCCCGAGCACATGGTTTCCGGTGCCGGGATTTACATACAAAATTTCCTTATCGCCGGCGAACTTAAAATTCTTATCGAAAATCTCTGTAAACCGCAGCGTCCAATCCGGCGTGATGAAAAGATCGCGCAAGATCGCGAGTTCCTTCTCTGTTTTATTCATATCTATATGGTGGATCGTCGGCTGAAAATCGTCAATCGTAAATCGTGAAAAGCAGTTGACGATTACCGTTCAACGATTCACAATTGAGGCAATCACGATGGCAAAGCACATCAAAGAACTGTTCGATCTGACCGGCAAAACCGCAATAGTGACCGGCGGCTCTCGCGGCATCGGCAAGGAGATGGCTGAGGCTCTCGCCGAGGCCGGTGCGAACCTTATGCTCTGCGCCCGCCGGGCAGAATGGCTCGACGAAACCGTTAACGAATTCCGGGCGAATAACTTTAATGTCGCCGGAAAAGTTTGCGATGTGGTAAATCCAGAGGAAGTTCAGGCGGTTGTCGATGAAACCGTCCGCACATTCGGCAAGGTCGATATTTTGATAAACAACGCCGGCACGTCGTGGGGTGCGATGCCGGAGGACATGCCGCTTGAAAAATGGAAACAGGTGATCGATATTAACCTGACCGGATGTTTTCTTTTCGCACAGGCCGCCGGACGTGAGATGCTGAATCAAAATAACGGTTCGATAATTAATATCACCTCGATAGCCGGGATGACATCGAGTGCGAACGGGCCATTTTATGCAGGATATGCTGCAAGTAAGGCTGGGCTTATCGGGTTGACACGCGAACTGGCGGCAAGCTGGGGCCGACGCGGAATTCGCGTAAACGCTATCGCTCCGGGCTTTTTTCACTCTCGTCTGGCAGATGCCGTGATAGATATTTACGAACGCTCGATACAGGAAAACAACATCGTTCCGCGAATCGGCGAGGAGGGTGAATTAAAAGGTATTACGGTTTTTCTCGCGTCGGACGCCTCAAGCTATATAACCGGGCAGACTATTGCGGTCGATGGCGGCATGACGGTGTGACAGTTGCAGAAGCCTGACCTTTAAGAAGGGCTTAACTGCCGGTAAAAGAAAACCCTTCCGAACGGTCAGGCTTCTGCCGAAAATTATGGAAATTACCCCTGAATTATCGACGATTTCGGTCCTGCTGATCGGTTTTTTGCTCGGCTTGCAGCACGCGGTCGAGGCAGACCATCTGGCGGCTGTTTCGACAATCGTAAGCGAAAAGAAAAACATTTTTGCGGCCTCGATCGTCGGCGGCCTGTGGGGGCTCGGTCATACCATTTCACTGTTTATTGTCGGGCTGGCGGTCATCTTTCTCAAACTGCAAATCTCGGAATCAGCCGAAGCAAAGCTGGAGGCAGTCGTCGGCGGAATGCTTGTTTTGCTCGGTTTGAATGCTCTCCGCAAACTCTTTACGGCAAAAGAAATTCACGTTCATGCTCACGAACACGGCACACGCGAGCACCTGCATTTTCACGCGCACGACGAGCAAACCGAGGACGCATCGCATCACCGCTTTAGCCCGCGGTCGGTCGTTATCGGAATGGTGCATGGACTGGCCGGAAGCGCGGCATTGATGCTTTTGGTCGTGCCGACGATTACCTCGCCCGCTCTCGCAATGCTGTACATTCTGATCTTTGGCATCGGATCAATTGGCGGAATGATGGTGATGAGTCTCCTCATTGGCCTTCCAATTCACTTTTCCGCAAATCGTTTTGCGATTCTAAATAAAGCTATTCGGTTGTTCGCCGGTGTTTTCAGCCTCGGATTGGGAACTTACATAATTTACGAAAAGCTGATAGTTGCGTAACGTGAGCCTTCTTTCACTTGACGAATTCAAATTCACCGAATTTTTCCGGGACGTGAAAATTCGGCACTTCAGTTTCGGTCGGCGACCACGCCAGATAACCGCGGTCCGGGTCTTTTCCGATACACCTGAGCAGATTGCCGAGCCAGATATCGCCTGCCTTCGGCTCGGTGCCAAAAGCCTTCCACTCGATCCTGATCGCCATCAGCACTGTGTTCTTTTCAATCGCCGCGAATGAATCCATTCCGGATTTGTACCTCCAATCCGTTCGTCGTTCGGTGCCGGTATAATCGATAAAAAGGTCGGTCCATTCACCGTTAGGTGCGATCTCGAATTCGTAATATTTCCTGCGGTCGTTCCGCTTAGGTGCCAGGAAGATCTCGCAGACATCCCTGTCCCAAAGCTTGTCGGTTTTCGTTTTTAGATTCGGGACATCGGAAATGATCAGCGGCTCGGTTTGGTTCGCTTCAAAACGGACATAGATCGCGGTGTCCGACCATAATAGTTTCGCTTTGAATTGCCTTCCGGGCGGAGCTGCTTTCCCCGACCAATATTTGCTGATCACAACCTCCTTCGCTTTAGCCCAGCTTTTATGGCCGATATCGCTGACCGGAAAATCTTTCGACGTATATTTTATTTCGGCTTTAATTTTATTGTTTGCGGGCATGTTTTGAGCGGCGGCTTCCGTGAGGGCAAGCGCGGAGACAAGAATTACAAATGCGGTTTCTATGAGCTTCATCTTAATCCTGTATCTCATAATCCAGTATTTACTTAGTTTCGGCCGAGGGCTTTCGAAAAAGAAATTTTTTAAAACGCGCGATCTCGGTTTGCGCCGCCCGGAACAATCCGCCCGAAATCAAGCGGAAAGGCTCATTTCCGCTGAAAGCCGAGGCGATCGAATATAGCGTGCCGCCGGAGAATTCGGGTTCGTTTGAGATCGCGAATATCGGCTCCCATCTGTCCGGAGCAAGTTTCGCTTTAAAGCTGTCCAGCCCATCGAAATTATAGAATCTTTGCCCGTGCTTCCGCATCCACGCAAGCAGCAAACGCAGCCACAGCGGATTATCGAAAGGCTCGATCTTCGCCCGTTTCGAAAGGGGCGCGAGGCCGAGCGTAACATATTCGTATCTGCCCTCACCCAACGCCCGCATCCCGGCGTCCATCATTAGCTCGACGGTTCCGTTCGGTGCCGACGGGCGATGCGGAAACTGTTCGGTGAGCCATCCGTTTCGATTGGGAATAGGCGACAGCAATAAAAAACCAACGACTTTTTGCTTATGTTCGGCCACCAGGATACGCCGGTTCTCGAGCCGCCCGAGCGTGTCCGGCTCAACCATGAAATGCAGCGGCGGAAGTCCTTTTGACGAGAGCCAGACCGACAAACATTCATTAAGTTCTGCGTTGTCGCGAGCCCGATCGATAGGCCATTCCGTGACGGTAACTCCTTTATTTCTCGCCCGGTTAAGCTGCGCTCGCAGCGAACTGTGACCTGCTACAATTTCCGGCCAACGGGAAGGATTCCAGCACGGCTGCGCTCCGAGCAAAATTTTAGAATGATCGTCGGATTTTTTGAGAACCGATTCTAGCCGTGCTTCAGCACCGAAATAGCAGACAGTCTGGTTTGCATTTTTGGAATTCGATTCAAATTCTATAACAACCCCGGGCAAATCCTCTTCCCTGCAAACCGGAGCTCCAGCAACGACGCGGGTTGTTGCGGTAGAAACATATCCGACGACGGATTCGTTATTTGAGCCGAACCAATATTCAATGCCAGGATTGACGATCTGAAAACAGGTCGAATTCCACCCGTGTTTCAGTATGAGTTCGCGGACGCGCGAAAAGTCAGAACCGGGAGCGGTAGAGACCGGGTTCTTGATAGCCGGAGCTAATGACCCATTCTCTACCGCTTCCGGTTCTAACTCATATCGCATTACTTATTAGTATTCACCACCGTCTTAAACGCCATTTTCGCGAGCTTCCAGGTGCGGTTCCAATCGATCTTGCCGCTGTCGTCGCGGCCCATTAATTTATTGACGAAGATCTTGCGAAAATCATTGCCCTCACGGCGAAGCATGAATTCTTTCGCGAATGGCTTCGCCGTTTCGAAAAAGTTGAATTCCGGATCGGTAACTATGCCGATGCCTTCGAGGGTCATCAACGCCTTCATAATATAAGTAAAATTCGACGGCAGACGAAACGGATAATCGTACATCACATCGGCGAGATCGTAGGTAAGTTCCTTAAAATTGACATCTTTCAGCTTCAAATTTAAGTGAAACTCGAACATTTTTTCGACAACCGGACGGACGCTGTCGGCATTTGACCCGGGTTTTAGAAAATCGAGATCGATCAGATCCTGCGCAATACCGGCCGGGTCTTTGCTGACGACATGGAAAAAAGCGTCGATCATCTTCGCCTGAAGCTCCGGCGTGATCCGGCCGACCATCCCGAAATCGAAAAACGCGATTCGGCCGTCCGGCATCACCAGCAAATTGCCGGGATGCGGATCGGCATGAAAAAATCCGTCCTCAAGAAGCTGTTTAAGGTAAGTTTTTATGAGCAGGCGGTTTACCTTTTCGGGTGACACGTTGAGCGACTGCAAGATTTCGAGATCCACGACTTTTGTGCCGTGGATGAATTCCATCGTCAGGACCTTCGAAGACGTAGCGCCCCAATAAATTTTCGGAACGTGAATGTTGTCCCAGTTCTTGAAATTCTCGCGAAAACGCTCGGCATTTTTCCCTTCGGCGGCGTAATCCATTTCTTCGTGGATAGTTGTATCGAATTCACGAAGCATTCCCGCCCAATCGGCGTTTTCGTTAAGCCGCGGAAACCGTTCAGCGAATTTGGTTACCTTGCGAAGGATTTCGATATCGCCTTTGATAGTCGCGTCGAGATTCGGCCGCTGTACCTTGACAGCGACTTCCTCGCCCGTAAAAAGTTTCGCCCGGTAAACCTGCCCAAGCGACGCGGCAGCAACCGGTTCGACCTCGAATTCGGCGTAAACCTCGTTGATCTTGCGTCCCAATTCCTTCTCGATCCGGGCAAAGGCGATCGCGTTCGGAAACGCCGGAACATTGTCCTGCAGCTCGCCGAGAGCTTTCACAAACGGAAGCGGCAACAGGTCGGCACGGGTGCCGAGCGATTGGCCGATCTTGATGAATGTCGGCCCGAGTTCGATCAGTTTGTCTTTCAGCCAGACAGCTTGCTTCTCCTGATTGACTTCCTTATTTCTTTCGCCGCCGATAAAAAACCAGCGCAGTAAAAGCAAAAATTGGTGAAGGAACCAGAGCCTGACGCCGTAAAGTTTTTCGCCGTAAACCGCCATCCGCGTCAGCCGCTCGGCGGTCTGCATCCGCCCCAATGCATATTTTAACTGGGCTGAACGATGCAGTTCGTATTGGTCCAGATAAAGGTAAAGCGAAAGCTTACCGATCACCCGCGACACCTCAAATATGCGCAAATAACCACGAAAACCGGTATATTTTCGCCCGACCTCGGCTTCGCGTTCAGTCAAACACTTCTCTTCCGCCTTGAGATCCTTGTTCAAAACCTGCGTGTTATTCGACGGTGCTCTGGGTGAAACGAGAGCTCTGCGGTGGCCGTTGGTGTTTGCATCGGTAGTTTCGCTAATTGATTCCAAAACCGCCATTCCCTGCTTGTTTTCCAATTCTTTCATTTAAATCCCGGTAACGGCCGTTTTGACAGCCAAATCGCCCATTTTAATCCTAATGTTTTTCGATGTAACAAGCGGTCAATGCTTTGTATATTAATCCAATGCCATCAATTTCACAGTATTTCCAGCATATTCCGTACGCCGTCATGTTTAAAATAGTTCAATGCCCGAGCCGTGTCCTTTTCGATCTGTGCTTTTAATTCGTCTATTCCGTTGAATTTGCGTTCGTCGCGGATGCGATGCAGAAACCGCACGCGAAGCACATCTCCGTACAAATCGCCGTCAAAATCGAAAAGGTAAGTCTCTATGGATGGTTCGGCCTCGTTCTCAAAGGTCGGGCGGACGCCGATGTTGGTGATGCTTCGCCGCCACGTTCCATCGACCAATGTCGCAGTCGCGTAAACACCAAATCTTGGGATGACGCGGTTGTGGGGTTTTAGATTAGCTGTCGGGAAGCCTATGGTGTGGCCCCGGCGGTTACCGCGAATAATTACGCCTTCGACGCCGTATGGCCGTCCGAGCATCCGGCGGACGAGATTAACTTTTCCATCGGCTAGGAGGTTCCGAATCCTGGAAGAACTGATGCGTTCACCTCGAAGCCGGACCTCATCGACCTCATCGGCAAAAAAACCGAGTTCCCGGCTTACCTTTCGCAAAAGCTCAATGTTCCCGCCGCGATCCTTTCCGAATTCAAAGCCTTTGCCGAGATAAACTTCCTTTGCGTGTAAGCGGTCACGGACGATATCGGACAGAAACTCAGTCGCGTCCATTTGTGCAAATTTCAGATCGAACGGAATAACGATCGCCTGTTCGATCCCCAAAACCTCAAAATTTGCGAGGCGCTGATCGAGAGTCTGCAAAAGCGGCGGCGCGGACTGCGGATGCAAAACCGAGCGCGGATGCGGATCGAACGTAATTGCTGTGGACACAGCATTTATGGCCTTTGCACGTTCAACAACCGTCTGCATTATCCGCTGATGCCCAAGATGCAGCCCGTCAAAAACACCGAGCGTAACGACGGTCGGCCGTGCGATATTCGCATTCTCGGTTCCGTGAAATATTTTCATTCTTTCTTTTGTTACTCTTGTTCGGTTTTTGTTCCTCTTATTCTGTGGTCGGATTTAAATCATAACCACGGAACAAGAAGAACAAAAACCGAACAAGACGAACAGAACTTATTCACCCAGAAACTTAGCGGGTATCAGATAGTTTTGCACGTAATCCGCGACAGCTTCTTTCAACGGGGTTACATCAGAATCAAAACCGGCATTGCGAAGGCGGGAAAGATCAGCCTGAGTACGATATTGATAGCGGTCACGCAGAAGTTCCGGCATGTCGATGAATTCAATATTCGGCGGCAGATCCATCGCGGCAAATATCGCGGCGGCTAATTCATTCCACGTCTGCATTTTGCCCGAACCGATATTGAACAGCCCTCCGGTGTCAGTAGCCCGCACGTTAGTAAGGGATCCATAACCAGCAAAATGCAGCGTCATCTCGACCGCATCTTTTACATAAACAAAATCACGCCCGAATTCGCCGTCGGCATAATCGGGATGATGGCTTTTGAAAAGCTGTAATTTTCCGGTTTCGGTTATTTGCGAATACGCCTTGTTTACCAAGCTCCGCATATCGCCTTTGTGATCTTCGTTCGGCCCGAAAACATTGAAATATTTCAGCCCAACAATGCGGTCGAACAAGCCGTTTCGGTGTGCGTATTTGTCGAACAAATGCTTCGAATACCCATACATATTCAGCGGCCGCAAACTGTCCAGATCTTCGCATCCGTCATTCATCCCCGCCGACCCATCACCATAAGTCGCCGCCGACGAAGCATAAATAAACCGCACATCATTCGCCACCGACCATTCGGCCAAGTCCTTTGTATATTGATAATTATTGCGAATCAAATAATCCGAATCGCGCTCGGTTGTCGACGAACAAGCGCCCAACTGAAAGATAGTCTCCGCATCCTTAAAGAGGTCAAGATCGTCAATAAAATCATCCGCGTCAAGATAATCAGCGAATTTTAGCGGCGCCAAATTCTTCCATTTATCGGTTTCATCAAGCCGATCAACAATCAGTATATCCTCATAACCAAGCTCATTCAGCCGCCAGAGAATAGCACTGCCGATAAACCCTGCCCCGCCTGTAACAATTACCTTCATTATGTTTATAAAATATCATACGTCAGAGTATTGAGGCTTCACCAGATCGTGATATGTGGAGTGAAGAATGCCATAATCAGCTTCGGCAATCTTAGTAAGGTAATATCGATAGGCAGCGAGTATGATAAATGAAGTAGGTATAGACACCAAATTTGATTTCAGAACCGATGCAACAGGTCCTGACCCCGATAACACCAGCCCTACATTGAAAAGGTATCATCAATTTTTATGGAGTAAGTTCCTGCCGAATGGTAAAATTTTCAATCTGGATAGTGAATCGGGAAATGGGTACCTTTATCATAAATCAGAACTCGGAGAGTTCGTTCTGACGAGCGATTCCGTGTTGCCAACTTTCTCAAGACGCAAGCGTTATGCGCTTATTGAGCAAATTCCACACGAAGATGTTGCACATTTTGATTACATTACCTACACGATTGGGGGAATGATGATATTCCCCGGCAATAAAATCGATGGTCGTATGACCATTAATGGAGCGCGAGGTTGTCACCAAATAATTGCCGATAGATTTGACCTAACGGTAGAGTGTATCCGGCGATACTACGGCGGCGAAGAAAGTCCGCTTTATGCCGTTCTGGCCCGGTATGATTCGTTTTTCCGGTTGTTTTCCGACTTCAAAGGTTATGTAGACTTCTTCTTATTACAGGATTTAGTAGTTGGCGATTACTCGGCCGTACGATTTTTTACACCGTTTAATAATTTCCAGTCTTCACCCTTACCTCAAAATATTGAGGCCTACACGTTATTTAGAGAAAGAACGATTGCATTTGTCGAAAGTCGTAACGACCGCATTTTAGCTCATTGCGCAGATCATCCTCAAACGCATCGAGGCCAATGAATGAATCTTCGCCTTCATTAACGGCTTTTTCGCGATCTTCGAGGTACCCAAAATGCCAATCGGGCGGCTCGTCGTTAAGATTTTTTTCGCTCATATTCTTCCAGAGAGCCTCCATCAACTCGATCTGTTGTGCCGCGGTCATTTCATTAATTTCCGGTATCGTCTGCACGTTCATGAGCAAATTATAACACAGCGAAACGGACACCAAGTTAGTCATTTACCATCCCAAAATAAAAGCAAACATCAACGGTGCCACAATCGAAGCGTCCGATTCAACAATAAATTTCGGAGTGCTCGCTTCGAGTTTGCCCCAAGTAATTTTCTCATTCGGAACCGCTCCCGAATAGCCGCCGTAGCTGGTGGTTGAATCGGATATCTGGCAGAAATAGCCCCAAACCGGGATGTTGTCACGCTGTAGGTCCTGGTGGAGCATCGGGACGACGCAGATCGGGAAATCGCCCGCGATGCCGCCGCCGATCTGGAAAAA
>JACMMN010000096.1 GCA_014379075.1 Pyrinomonadaceae bacterium
GCCGGGCAAACCCAGATCGGTAAGGATCGCGTCCGGCCTCTCGTTTTCGATGCGCGACAATGCCGTTTCCATACTTCCATACGCCGCAACGCATTTGAAACCGGGCGTGCCGTTGATGAGAGCTGTCAAGCCTTCGCGTATGTCACGCAGGTCTTCGATCAGGATGACCCGCATTGGCGATGCAGTAATTTTGGTTGGTTCGGCGGTTGAGATCACGTTAATTTAATTTATCGGAGGACTGTCGAGTTGTCGCCTGCCCGTGTGTGCAGGTAGTTTTACATTTGGTTCATTTTTGGCAGCGGAAATTCGAAGTCGACACCGGTTCCGCCGGACTTCGACGCTTCGATGGTCAGCGTTCCGCCGAGAGCCTTTGAGCGCCGGGCCATGCTTCTCAGCCCCTGCCCGTCACGCTCCGAATTTCCGGAATCGAAGCCTTTTCCATTGTCTTCGATCCTTAGCCTTAAAATTGAGTTTTCACATCGAAAATCGATGCGAACCTTCGAGCACCCCGAATGGCGGGCGGCATTGTTGACGGCTTCCTTAAAGATCAGCAGCACATCGCGCCTGACACCGACGCTCAGTTTCAGATCGGCATCGTCGGCCGGCGCATCGAAATCCAGTTCGATATCGCGCATCGCAAAAATTTCTTCGGCGTGCTGGCGCATTCTCCTCGTCAGGTCGAGCATGCGGTCGTGATCCGGGCTGATCGCCCAGACAATGTCGTTCATCGACGCCACGCTTTCGCGGGCGATGTCGGCTATCGAGCCCAGCATATTCTCGTTGCCGTTGTTCG
Source organism: Pyrinomonadaceae bacterium (assembly GCA_014379075.1). Taxonomy (GTDB): domain Bacteria; phylum Acidobacteriota; class Blastocatellia; order Pyrinomonadales; family Pyrinomonadaceae; genus OLB17. The sequence continues at coordinate 794 of JACMMN010000096.1, forward strand.
ATTTTTGTTTCGCCACCTCGCTCAGCAGTGAAATGCGCGTCAGGTTAGCACCGATATCATCATGCAGATCGGCGGCGATACGCGTCCTCATTCGTTCCATTTCAAGCAGACGTCGGAGCCGGAAACGATAAAAAGCGTAGACCATAAAAACCGCCAAGGCCAAAACGCCTAGAAGAAACCACCATCGAAGATAGACCGGCGACAACACTTTGAATGAGACAAGGGCCGGTTTCTCGCTCACTAAACCGTCGCCGGTGACGGCTCGAAACATGATGTTGTAATCACCCGCGGCAAGCCCCGCGAAATTGACAAAGCGTTCCGAAGCTGACTGCGACCAATCCGGCTGCGAATCGAACTTATACTGATATCGGACATCTTCGTCCGTGAGGGCCGCGAGGCTGGTAAAATCAATGCGCACCTGATTTTCGTCAGGTTCGAGAGTTCGTAGGGCCATCTCTGTTACGCCCACTAACGAAACTTTTTGCGGTTTGCCTTCGATCTCGACGCGCGTGAGCAAAACTTCCGGCGGGTCAGCGGCTTTTTCCGGCAAAGGCACATATTTCACCAGGCCGGATGTCGTGCCGAACCACAATACACCCTTAACATCGCAAAAAGCCGAACGAAATTCGCGCTGCGGCTGGTTGCTGGCGATCTTTAATATCTTGACTTCGCCCGTTGCCGGATCTAGACGGTTGATGTCGCGATCGGTAGCGATGTAGATCAAGCCCTGTAGATCCTGCGTGAGAGCAAACGTCCGGTTGGATGACAAGCCTTCAATTTTACCGACCTTTATGATGTTTGGATTATCGCTCGCGGGTTCGTCGATGCGGACCACGCCTTCGCGGCCCGAAGCCACCCACAGCCTACCTTCGCGGTCAACGAACATACCGTTTGCACCACCTTGCGGCACTCCGTCCGCCAGATCGAAGAACCGAGCAGCGCCGCCCGATATCCGAGCAAAACCGCGATTTAAGTAGCCGATCCACAAATTACCGGCCCGGTCTTCAGCAAAAGAGCTGATGAGATCCCTGTTCGCTGTAGGCAGACCTTCAGTATTTCCCACGTTGATCAGCTTCTCGGTTTCGCGTTCCCACTTAAAAAAACCGGTGCCGGTCTCGTCGCCCGTCGAGATCCAGACATCGCCGCGGGAATCTTCGAAAATCCGAAAAACATCCTGCGGCACAAGACCGGTTTTTTTATCGAGAACGGTCATCGCCTGCGTTGCCGGCAAATCTTTGAAATCAACTTTGGGATACCGAAACAAGCCTTCCCCCGTGACGATCCACCATTCGCCGTTCCGCGCCTGAAAATTCGTTTGATTTTCGCCCGAACCGAAATAGATCAACGGATCCAGGGCAGGACGCAGCCATTCCAAGCCATTCTCACCCCAACGGCCTATCCGCCAAAGAAAATGTCCGAAAACCTTACTGTCCCTGGTCACTTCGACTTTGGCTCCCTTTTGCTCGACTTGCTTGTTATTTAAAAACCCTGTGATCAGCGCATTACCGTCATTAGTGCCCGAAATGCTGCGGATAAAAGCAATATCGTCCTCCGAACCAAACGAGATCAATCCGCGCCGTGAAAGCCGAAAAACGCCCTTGGCCCGAGTACCGAGCCAAAGATCGCCGCGTTTATCCTCGAACATAGAGAGATAGCGGTCGTCGCCGAGCCCGCTTTGCCGCGTGTATCGGTAAAATTTCGAAGCCTCGGGGTTGAATTCATACAACCCGCTGCTGGTCCCCAGCCAGATCTTTCCGTCAAACGATTCGACGATCGTTTCGATCCAATTGACCGCGGAATCGCCCTCGGGTGTTACATGGCGGACCGGCTGCGGCGTTTCGTTTTGATCGATTGAAAATTGGAACAGGCCTCTTTTTAAGGTGCCGACCCAAAAATTGCCCTTGGTGTCTTCGAGTAAAGTATGAAAATAGATGGGCGGCGATTCGTTTGAAACGTAGGCCGCCGAAGGTCCGTCTTCAGTGATCCGGAATAGGCTATTTTCCGTGCCTGACCATACCGAACCGCTTCGGTCCTCATAAAGCGAAAAAACATATCGCGAAGAGTCTCCACCCCCTGAATCAAGTTCCACGCGTACCAGATCAAATTCATAACCCGATCTTTCGAGTCGAAACAGTCCTTCGCCGGTTCCGACCCAAATCGTGCCGCGCCGGTCTTCGATGAGTTTGGTTATTGTCTTGATCCCAGTAACGGGCAGCGAATAAGTAATGAACACCGGTGTCTCGGCAAGCGTCAGGGCTTCTTCAGCCGTTATAACCCGGTCGTAGACTTTTCCGTCGGGCGTGAATTTTACCAGGCCGCCCGTGGTGGCCAGCCAGTAGTTGCCATCGCGTGCGGCGAGAAAATCTTTCACCTTGTCGCTAGGCAAACCTTCGCTGGTCGTGAAGTTTGTAAAATTATACCCGTCGAAACGCGCCAGGCCGCCATTGGTGCAAAACCAAAAAAAACCGGCGGCCTCCTGCGTGATGCTGTTTATGTTGTTTTGCGGCAATCCATCGGCTACAGTGTAAGCTTTTATGGGAAGGCGTTCGGCGTTTGCGATGACGGAAAAAATTAAGACAAGCCCGGTGCAAATCAGCTGCATGGATCGTCGATGCGATAGATGGTTTTGATTTGCTAGAAGCGGCATGTTTTCATTATTGATCGAAGGTTGGAAATTGATGTCGGAATTATGGCACCAGAACCGATCGTTTACAAGAAATATAAACTTTGCGGGCATGGAAGTAACCTTAAAAAATGGTATTTTTAACGGTGCGGAATTAGGCCGTGAGATTGAAGGAATCTATGAAAATAGCATTGATCGGTTTTGGAGCGATGGGAACGCTGATCAAAACCCTGGCCGAGAAAAAAAGCCACGAAGTTGCCGCGGTTATAGATGAATCGGACGCGGGTTTGACAGCGGACGCGCTTGCCGTGAAGTTGGCGGGTGTCGATGCCGCGATCGATTTTTCAACTGCTGAGGCGGTGCGACGCAATGCTGGCGCGTGCGTCATAGCCAAAGTGCCTTTGGTGGAAGGCACGACAGGCTGGAACGGTGAAATACCGGCGATCCGTAAATTGGTCGAGGAGAACGACGGAGCGTTTGTATTCGGGGCAAATTTTTCGGTCGGTGTGAATTTATTCTATCGGATGGCTGACCATGCATCGGAACTTTTTTCGAAGTTTCCCGAGTACGAGGTTTTTATCGAAGAACAGCATCATTCACGAAAAAAGGATGCGCCGAGCGGTACTGCGTTGAAACTGAAGGACATCGTAGAACGGCATATGCAGAAGGAGTTTTCCGTTTCGGCTACGCGTGCGGGGAACATCCCGGGCACGCACAGCGTCGGTTTTGACGGCACGGCGGATCAGATACTGCTTAAACATACAGCCCGTTCTCGCGAAGGGTTTGCGGGCGGTGCAATTCTCGCGGCGGAATGGATCGCAGGTAAAAAAGGTTTTTACGAATTTGCCGATGTGATGGACGAGATTTGTCAGAAATGAGACCCAGGGTAAAGATCTGCTGCATGGCGAATTCCCGTGAAGCTTTCGATGCGATAAGCTTCGGTGCCTCTGCGGTTGGATTGGTAGGGGCGATGCCTTCGGGCCCGGGGCCGATCTCTGATGAGGAGATCTTTCAGATCGCGAACACAATCCCGCCGCCGATCGCCACATTTTTACTGACCAGCGAAACGACCGCAGCCGGAATTATTGCCCATCATGAACGAACAAGAACGAACACGATCCAGATCGTCGACGAACTGGCAGGCAGGACTTATAACAAGATCCGCGAAGCGCTGCCCAATGTTAAACTCGTCCAGGTGATACACGTTATCGATGAACGGTCCGTTGACGAAGCGGCTGAATTGGCTGAATTTGTCGATGCGATCCTGCTCGACAGCGGGAATCCACAGCTGGCGGTCAGGGAACTCGGAGGAACAGGACGGCGGCACGATTGGCGTTTGAGCCGCAGGATAGTCGAAACCTGTGGAAAGCCGGTTTTTCTCGCCGGCGGATTGAATGCGGAAAACGTCCTCGAAGCGATTGAAACCGTGCAGGCTTTTGGTCTGGATCTTTGTTCGGGTGTGAGGACGGACGGGAAACTGGACCTGCGTAAGCTTGAACGATTTTTCAACGCCGTGAATCGATGAGATCGGACGGATCGAGCCATCCGGTTCGGACCGGGCTGTAACCGATGAAAACCATGTCCCACGATGGACAGCTTTCATCACGGATTTCGAAATGCAGGTGGCATAAATAGCGGCCGTTCGCATTGCCGACCTTGCCTATCTGTTCGCGGAGTCTGACCTCGCCGGTTGTTTTAGCAATTTCCTGAAGATGTGCGTACAGCGATTGAAGCCTCCTTCCATCAGGCATCGTATGTTCGATCATTACGACGTTTCCCCATCCGGGCCCGGCATCTTTGGCATAGGTAATGATTCCGTTCGCGGCTGAATACACCGCTTCGCCGCAGTCGGTGTTGCCGCCGCTATTTTTGTTCCAATCTTCGCCTAGATGATTGTCCTCACCGAAATCGAGTGCGTTGTACCATTCGTCCTTTGCGTCTTTGGCCTGCGTCAAAAACCTTGTTTTCCCGACCGGATAGGCGAACGAATCCGCGATCACAACCGGTGTTGCAGGCGGACCTATTTGCTGTATGTCTGCTTGCGAGCAAGCGGCGAAAACGAGCATCGCCGATGTCAGGACAACTCTTATAAAGGCCATAATTTTCTGCGATCTATTTTTGTATCTTAGCCGCTCTTGAGAATATACTTAACGAAAATTCCAATGCAATAGTTTTAATAAGGTTATGACGAAGAAAATCGATTGGATGTTCGGCTGCGCTACGGCTTTGGTGACGCCTTTTCATAAGGACGGCTCGATCGATGACGACTGTTTCAAATCGCTCGTGGGGCGCCAAATAAAGAACGGTGTTTTCCTGCTTGTTCCGTGCGGGACGACCGGCGAGAGCGTGACGATGAGCGAAGACGAGCGGCTGCACGTTATCAAAATGACGGTCACTGCCGCGAAAGGTAAAAATGCAAAGGTCATCGCAGGAACGGGCAGCAACAACACAGCAGCAACGATAGATTTTACTCGAATGGCGAGGGAAGCCGGAGCGGACGCCGCCTTGATCGTCGCGCCGTATTACAATAAGCCGACGCAGGACGGAATGTTCGCCCATTTTTCGGAGATCGCGAAATCGGTAAAGGGTTTTCCGATCATGCTTTATAATGTGCCGTCGCGAACTGCCTCGAATATTTCGGCGGCGACAACAATGCGGCTTGCCGATGCCCATGAAAATATCGTCGCGACAAAGGAAGCATCCGGCGACCTTTCGCAGACGATGGAAATATTGAAAAACCGGCCGAAAAATTTCAAGGTCTTTTCCGGCGACGACGCGACGGCTTTGCCGTTGATCTCGCTTGGAGCGGACGGGTTGGTTTCGGTGTGCGCTAATGAAATCCCGAAGGAAACTTCGAAAATGATCGATAAAGCCCTAGACGGCGCTCATACTTCATCGCGGAAAATGCATTATCAAATTTTGCCGCTGATGGAAGCGAACTTTATCGAATCCTCACCCGCTCCATGCAAATTTGTGATGAAGGAAATGGGACTGCTCGAAGAAAATTTGCGGCTGCCGCTTGTCCCTGTAACGGCGGAAACGCGGGCAAAGCTAAAAGCCGTAATGCTGGCTATGAAAAATTAAATCAAACGCGATTACAATTATGAAAAGAACCGCAGTATTTATTTTATTCGCTGCAATTTTAGTTATGAATATAACTGCACAGACTAAGCCGCGTGCCCGCGATCTGGGTGTTCCTTTTGACGGATCACCGGGGCAATTTAACGCTATCACCGATGTGAAAGGCGTCGAGGTCGGTTATACGACGCTGATTTCCGGCACGGGAAAGAAAGCGGTCCGCACCGGCGTAACAGCGATTTTACCGCAGGGTAAAGCTTACCGAGGCAGTTTGTTCGGGGCGTGGCATACGCTCAATGGAAACGGAGAAATGACGGGAACGACGTGGCTGCAGGAATCGGGTGCTTTCGGCGGGCCGATTATGATTACAAATACTCATAGCGTTGGAATTGTTCGCGATGCGGTGATCGAATGGGGTCTGCGAAAAGGTGTAACGGACGGATATTCCGGCGATTTCAGTTTGCCGATAGTAGCGGAAACGTGGGACGGATTTTTGAGCGACATTAACGGCTTTCATGTTAAAAAGGAACATGTTTTCACAGCTCTCGATTCGGCAAAATCGGGAATTCCGGCCGAAGGCAACGTCGGCGGCGGAACCGGAATGGTTGCTCACCAATTCAAAGCCGGAACCGGCACGTCTTCGCGAGTTCTTGGCGCCAAGGACGGCGGATATACGGTCGGCGTGATGGTGCAGGCGAATTACGGCTCGCGGCGGCTAATGAAAATTGCGGGTGTGCCGGTCGGAAAAGAGATCACGGATCTGATGCCCAATGAGAGAAAGGCTGACGATGACAGCGGCTCGATAATCGTCGTAGTTGCGACCGACGCGCCGGTTCTTCCACACCAGCTTAAACGGATCGTCCAGCGTGTTTCGCTCGGAATCGGTTTGATGGGCGGCATCGGCGGAAATTCGTCGGGTGATATTTTCATCGCATTTTCGACGGCAAACTCAGCTTCGGTCGGCAAGACAGAGATTTCAAACGTGTCACTGCTGTCAAACGAAAAGATCAATCCGCTCTTCGAAGCAACGGTACAGGCGACAGAGGAAGCAATAGTTAATGCCCTCGTCGCGGCGGAGACGATGACTGGGTTTGATGGTAATACGGTTTATGCATTCCCGCATAACAGGTTGAAGGCGGCGCTAAAGAAATATAATCGGCTGCAGGAACCGGTAAAATGATACTGAAGGAAAAAATCGAACAATTATTCACCGAATCCGAATTCACTTTGGATGACCGGGAAACGTATGAGGAATTCAAAACCGCGCTCCGTAACGGAGAAATCCGCTCGGCAGAAAAAGATGCCGACGGAAATTGGCACGCGAATGCGTGGGTGAAGCAGGGAATTTTGCTTGGGTTTCGAATGGGCAAGATGGTCGAGATGTCGAAACCGACCGAGACATTTCGATTTTTTGATAAGGACACGTTTCCACTGCGGCCAATGACTTTGGATGATGGTGTGCGGATCGTGATGGGTGGTTCGACAATTCGCGACGGCAGCTACGTGGCGCCGAATGTCGTGCTGGTTCCGCCGTGTTATGTCAATGTCGGGGCTTATGTTGACGAAGGAACGATGATCGATTCGCATGCTCTGGTCGGTAGCTGCGCGCAGATCGGGAAGCGTGTTCATCTTTCGGCCGCGGCGCAGATCGGCGGGGTTTTAGAACCGGTCGGAGCGGTTCCCGTGATTATTGAAGACGACGTGCTGGTCGGCGGCAACACGGGCGTTTACGAAGGCACGATTGTCCGCGAACGGGCCGTTTTGGCTTCCGGCGTTATCCTGACGCGTTCTACGCCGCTGTTCGATCTCTTCAAAGGTCTCGTTTATAAATCCGACGGTGAAAAACCTCTGGAAGTTCCGGCCGGTGCCGTCGTCGTCCAGGGTTCGCGGGCAGTAACGAGTGAACAGGGAAAGGCCTGGGGCTTGTCGATCTATGCACCGATCATCGTTAAATACCGCGATGAAAAGACTGACGCCTCTACTAAACTCGAGGATTATTTGAGGTGATTGCTCAGTATGCCGCCGATCGAGGTTATTATCAACGAGGGTTCCGGCAGCGTGCTTGGCGAGGAAACTTCGCAGAGTTTGAGGGAGCGTTTTATTGCTTACGGCATCCGGGCGAATGTTCATCTGGCCAAAAACGGGGCTGATATCGAATCGCTTGCAAAACATGCGGTTGAAGGTGATGCCGAGATCGTCGTTGCGGGCGGCGGTGACGGGACGATAAGCACGGTTGCAGCGGAAGTCGCAAAGGCGGGTAAGATACTTGGCGTACTTCCACTCGGAACGCTCAATAATTTTTCGAAGGACCTCGGTATTCCGCAGGATCTGAAAGGTGCGGTTCGGGTAATTGCCGTCGGAGAAACTGTAGTTATCGATCTAGCCGAGGTGAACGGGCGAATGTTTATCAATAATTCCAGCATTGGTTTGTATCCGCGGATCGTTCTCCGGCGCGAGAAGGACCAGCGGCTCGGACGAGGTAAATGGAATGCGGCTTTCTGGGCGGCGCTTAGGATGTTCCGTCTTTCGCCGTTTTTGAAAGTGCGGATCGAACTTGACGGCAGGCAATTCCTGCGTAAAACGCCATTCGTATTCGTCGGGAATAATGAATACGAGATGGAGCTTTACAATATCGGACGCCGCCCGGCGCTCGACGAAGGGAAATTGAGCGTCTATTTCCTGCATCGCGGTGGGCGTTGGGGCGTGCTCCTGCTCCTCGTTCACACCGTATTCGGCAGATTAAAGCAGTGGAAGGATTTCGAAGAGATCAGCACCGAAGAAATTACGATCCAGACGCGGAAGAAGCGTCTGCATGTCGCATTCGACGGCGAGGTCAGAACGATGGAAACACCGCTGCATTATAAGATTCGGCCCGGAGCGTTGAAGGTGATCGTGCCCGGTGCAGAAGCCGGCGCGTAAGCGAGGGCGAATTATTCAATTCGGCGGTAGGCAACGGCAGTTTGGCGGTCAGGAATTTCTTTACTACTCACTCTCACTGCCAACTGCTTTCTGCCAACCGTTTACGCCCTTGCTTACGCGCGGGCTTCTGCAATGCGAGAGATTTATGCGAAGGATCGTTCATATTTCGGATATACATTTCGGCCAGGCCGATCTTGGAATTGTCGAGCGTGTTGTCGAAACCATAAATGATATCGCGCCCGACCTGACGGTTCTTTCGGGCGATTTGACGCAGAGAGCAAAAAAGGCCGAATTCAAGGCTGCACGGCGTTTTCTGGACCGGCTGCCGCAGCCGCTGATAGTCGTTCCCGGGAATCACGATGTGCCGCTATACAATGTGTTCGACCGTTTTGTGAATCCTCTCGAAAAATACAGGAAATTTATTAGCGATGACTTGATGCCGTTTTATGCCGATGAAGAAATGGCGGTTTTAGGCATTAATACTGCGCGTTCGCTGACGATCAAGGGAGGGCGCATCAATGAGGAGCAGATCAATGCAATTAAAGATAAAATGGACGGCCTGAGCGACAAAATGATGAAGATAATCGTCACCCATCATCCGTTCGATCTGCCGGAAGGATTCGACGAGGACGATATCGTCGGGAACGCGGCCGAGGCGATGCCGGTGATATCGGAAAGCGGCGCAGATATTTTTCTTGCGGGGCATTTGCATGTCAGCCATATCGTGAATTCGGCCCGAAGATATAAATTCGACAACGGCCGGGCCGCTTTGATAATCCAGGCGGGGACTGCGGCATCGGTAAGAGTGCGGGGCGAGACGAATTCGTTTAATTTGCTTGAGTTCGAACATCCGCAGTTGGTCGTCAAGCGATTTGAATGCGAATCGGCCCGTTCAGGTTTTGTCGCAGAAAGCTCCCAAAAATTCGACCAGACGCCGGACGGTTGGGCTGGGGGAATGCGAACATCCTTGTAGTATGAGCGGCGGACAAGGATGTCCGCGTTCCCATGTTTGCGCTCCAGTCGAAATCGCCTAAACTACTTATCAGAGGAACAGTAAACATGAATAACGAAGATAACGGCGAAAAAGAGAATTTGAAAGGCAGGATCTCCGGTTTCGGGCAGAAGATAATCGGCGAGATCGAAACTTTCGGCGGCATCCTTACGGGCGATCCGCTGACACAGGCCGAGGGAGAATTTAATGTCGAGGTCGGCGATGTCCGTGAGGATATAGAGGAAGACCTGGAAAAGACAGAAAAAGATAATTAACCTGATGATACCGATGCAGAAAAGCGAAAATTTCGTATTGCCAAAGCGTTTACAGGGTTTGCAGCCGACGCTGATCCGGCAGTTTTTTGAGCGGGCATTGCCGGACAGCATCAATTTCGGGCTCGGCGAGCCTGATCTGCCGACACCGCAGTTTATTCGTGAAGAAGCGGCCCGCGTGACGCTTAACGAGCAAAACGGCTACACGTCGCATCCCGGAATTCCCGCATTGAGGCAAAAGATCGCCGAGCAGTATCCGCATTTGGGGCTTACGATGAATGACGTTGTCGTCACGGTCGGGTCGCAGGAAGCGATGACCGCCGCCTTTTTGTCGATCGTCGACGATGGTGATGAAGTGCTGCTTCCCAATCCGGGTTTTCCCGCGTACGATGCGTGTGTGAAAATTTCGGGCGGCACGCCGGTTTATTACCGTTTGCCGGCGGAAAAGGATTTTGCGTTCGATATCGAGGAGTTCAAGGCGGCAATAACTCCGAAAACAAAGATGGCGGTCGTCATCAGCCCTTCAAACCCGACCGGGAAAATATTCACGGAAAACGACCTGCGGCAGATCGCCGAGGCGCTAAAGGACACGGGGATCTATTTAATATCGGATGAGATATACAGCGACCTTTATTTTGGAGAGAAACCGCATTCGGCATCGGAATTCTACGATAAGACCGTTATCGTTACGGGTTTGTCCAAATCTTTGAGCATGACCGGCTGGCGCATTGGCTGGCTGGCGAGCTCGCAAAAGGAGATCACGCAGGCAGTTCAAATTTTGCACGGCTTTCTCACCGTTTGCACGTCGGCGATCACACAGAAGGCTTCATTGCTCGGCTGGACTGAAGAAGCCGAAGCGGCAAAGCGGCACGCGCGGGAAGTTTATAAACAGCGCGGCGAATATCTCGTAAAATTGTTAAAAGAAGAACTAGACCTGTATGCGACTGCACCGGACGGAGCGTTTTATACGATGCTCGATGTCCGGAAACTCGGCGACGATGTAGAGATCGCGGAAAAGTTCCTGCAAAATCGTGTAATAACCGTTCCGGGTGTAGCCTTCGGTACAGAAGCGAAGGGCTTCCTGCGCGTATCATTTTGCAACACCGAGGAAAAAATGGCGGAAGGCGTGCGGCGGATGAAGGAAGTATTGTAACTACGTGCAGAAACTAGGGCGGTCACGGAGCGTGCAACGGTTGGGACACGCATCCTAACCGCCCTGGATCAGATTCGCA
>JACMMN010000097.1 GCA_014379075.1 Pyrinomonadaceae bacterium
AAATTGAAAATGGCTTTTAACGTCTGCAGTTCTCGATTTATTGTCGAAATGTTTCGCTGAGACGTTAGTGCAACCTTGAATTTGGTTTTTTTCTTGCGCTTGGTTTTTGGGTTAAATACCAGGCGCTCTTCATTTACCCATTTGATTATTGGCGTTGCGATTCGGGTGTTCTTAAAGAACTCGATGTCGCTGGCTTTAATAAGCCTGATCGGTTTTCTTCCGAAATGAGCTCGCAGGGTTTTTAGAATCGACTTTACAGGACTCAACGATTTCTTTCCCGAAACCTTAACGCCATTGCAAAAGACGGCCGGCGTAATCCGAACGCTTTCGTATTTATCCGCGAGCTCGACGAATGTCACCCGGTCCGAATGCAGCGTTTCGGAGCCATGCAGTTGGACTTCCTGCCGCATATCTTCGACCACTGATCTTGCGTCACCTTTCGCGTTGATTTTTCGATATTTTTCTCGTTTTTTCCCAAACTCGTCCGAGTATTGAAGCCGCGCGTAAAGACTGCCCTTCTTCAGTACCCAATAACGTGCAACTGCGCGCTTTGGTCTCGCATATTTGCTCATAATACCCCTTCTTTTTTCCCTATCGTGTGATGAATATTGGTAAATACTGACGAGTACTGATGCTATAACACATTGCCTCTAATTGCAACAAGCAAAAGAGTTACTGATAATTCATGATAACAAATGATAGGCGAAATTACCCAAAAATCAATTCTGTTAACCGAAGGGTTGTAAGTTCGAGTCTTACCTGCGGAGCCAATTAGATTAATAATTAAGCGGTGACCGTGTAGGTTGCCGCTTTTCTATTCCCGCTATCCACACCAATCTTCATCGACAAAAATAAGGAGAGAATGCTCGGCGGTCAGGTGAACAAATTGATCACAAGCCTGAAGATAAGACAAATATTGGACGGGGTTACCTACACAGGCTTTCGGATGGGCTCCCTGTTCGGACACCGCCCAGCGAATTAATCGGGTAAACGATTGGCTCGCAGCAAATAATGTCGAGCCCTTATTCATTGCTCAATCAAACCGTGGCAAACGGCAAATAATAATACTTAAAGGCACACTCCGCAATGACGGCGCGAGCCGTCTAGGGTTCAGATCATTGCGGGAAGCCCCTCGGCGCGATCGACGCCTGACGAAAGCTTAAAACACCGAGCGACGGAAGTCGGCAATTTGCCGACTTGCAAAGGTCACTGTATTATGTTTCCTATATAGATATAGATGACCGTTTCCATTCTCCACATACATCATCTCCATCACCACGCGCAAACACATACCAGCGCGGGCTAATCTAGTTTTCTAAATAATCGACATCTAGTTTTTATCCACCTCGCGCGGACTTCAAAAAAGTTCAAAGGCGAAGTTTTGCCATTTTTTCCGATCAAATGATGAAAGGCCAAAAATTAAAAATCGCGATACAAAAACAAGGCCGGCTGCACGAAGGTTCGGCGGTGCTGCTAAAAAAATGCGGGATAGGTTTCTCGAACGGCTTCGGGAAGCTGAAATCCGAAGCCGAGGATTTTCCGCTCGAAATTTATTTTCTTCGGGACGACGATATTCCCAACTATGTCGGCGACGGTGTAGCTGATGCCGGAATCGTCGGAGAAAACATCCTTGCTGAATCGCCGGGCAAGGTAGAAACGGTTGAGCGGCTTGGTTTCGGCCGCTGTAGGCTTTCTTTGGCGGTTCCAAAAGGGCTCGATTACGAAAACGTTGGTAATCTTGCGGGTATGCGCATTGCGACGAGCTACCCGCATATTCTGCAAAAGTTCTTCGATTCTAAAGGGGTAAAAGTTGATATTCATGAGATCAGCGGCTCAGTCGAGATCGCGCCGTCAATAGGTTTGGCGGATGCGGTTTGCGATCTGGTGAGTTCAGGAAGTACGCTTTTTTCCAACGGGTTGCGTGAGGTCGAGACGGTAATGCAGTCCGAAGCTGTTTTGATAGCCCGGCCGGATCTCAGTGCAGAACTTGCCGCTGTTCTCGATCAACTGCTTTTCCGCATCCGCAGCGTTATGGCGGCTCGTGAAAATAAGTATATTTTGCTCAACGCCCCGCTGGATAGGGTCGAAGAGATCGCCCGCATCCTGCCCGGGATGAAAAGCCCGACGATGATGCCGCTCGCCGAACCGGGCTGGACATCCATTCATTCGGTTATAAGCGAACACGATTTTTGGGAAGTTGTCGATAATCTCAAGCGTGCAGGCGCCGAGGGAATCTTAGTGCTGTCAATCGATCAGATGATCAGGTAGAAATTTATGAAAGTAATTAAATATCCGCCAAGAGAAGATTGGGAAGAGATACTAAAACGTCCGGCTTTGGATTCGAAGTCTTTGGCTCAAACGGTCGAGAATATTTTATTGGATGTCCGCGATAAAGGCGATGAGGCACTTCGGCGATACGCAAGCCGTTTCGACAAGATCGATCTGGATGTATTTGAAGTAACAGAGGATGAATTCATCGAAGCTGACGGCCTTGTTCCTCAAGAATTAAAGGACGCGATTGCAGTGGCGAAATTGAATATTGAAAAGTTCCACGCCGTCGTGCCGGAAGAGCGGAACGTTATCGAAACGACTACAGGAGTTTTCTGCTGGCGAAAA
>JACMMN010000098.1 GCA_014379075.1 Pyrinomonadaceae bacterium
ACAAGCGTGTGCAGCTCATCGATAAAGACGATGCTGTTCTCGTCTTCCTTGAGCTCGGCCATTATCTTTTTCAAACGCTCCTCGAACTGGCCGCGGTATTTAGTGCCGGCGACGACGAGTGAAAGATCGAGCGAAAGTATGCGTTTATTTTCAAGGAAGCTCGGCACCTGCCGGTCGACGATACGTTGTGCCAGGCCTTCGACGATGGCCGTTTTACCGACGCCCGATTCGCCGATCAGCACGGGATTGTTTTTCGTCCGGCGGCAGAGAATTTCGATCAGCCGCTCGATCTCAGGCCCGCGGCCGATAAGCGGATCGAGCTTGCCCGACGAGGCATCTTCGGTCAGATCGCGTGTAAACTCCAGTAAATTCGGCGTTTTGGAATTTTCCTTATTTACGGGAGCGGAAGCCGGAAAACCCGTCTGTTTGCCGATCTCGTCGCGAACGTCCTGAAGCCGCAGGCCGAACTGGAACAAGATCTCCGCGGCCACCGAATTTTCTTCGCGGACAAGCCCGAGCAGCAGATGCTCCGGGCCGATATGACGATTTTTCAAACCTCGGCTTTCTTCGTTGGCGTAAAACAGGATTCGTTTTGTCTCGGGCGAAAGATGAAGTTCGGCGGATTGCGGGATGCGGTCGCGAACGACGATGCGTTCCTCGACCTCTCGCCGGACCAGATCGACAGTTAAACTGTTGCGAAATGCAAAGAAACGGGCGCCGATGGTCTTATCTTCGCGCATCAGCCCAAGCAGGAGATGCTCCGGAGCGATCACCGGCGAGCCGTATTGAAGGGCTTCGTACCGGGCAAAGAAAATAACCCTGCGGGATCTTTCGGTATAGCGTTCGAACATAAATATTTGAGGCTTGACCAGCGCTAATATACAATTATTATAGCGAAAGTCGAGGTAGATACTTCAAACTTGTCAATCTATTAAATTACGAGCTTGGGCATACATAGTTCCAAACCGGGGAAATATCCAAATAAATGTTGGAACGTTGGCGCCGGGCCGCATCGTCAATTGTTCATTGACGAACGCGAATCCACTTTTATCTTTTCCGGTTCCGGCGTTTCTATCACTACCGCTTCGCGATTTTTTTGAAGGTTGGCGAAGATCTTTGCCGACGGCGCAAGTTCTACCTTTGATGAAAGCACGCGGGAAATGCGCTTCGGCAATATCATAGGGGCGATACCGGCGATCGAATCGGCCAGCGATACAATGTCGCCGCCGCCGCTCCAATGTTCGCGAACGACAGTAGCATCCGTGCGGTTCACGAGCCGGAGGAGCGTCAGGGCAACCACATAAAGATCGTCGACCTGGCCGATAAAAGGAAAAACGTCCGGGATAAAATCGAGCGGCGAAATGACATATACAATGGCCGCTAGGAAGAGAGCCTTTTCAGCCGCCGGAACGCGAGCGTCTTTCAGCATGCCGCCGAGCAGCATCACCATATTCGGTAAAAACATCAGAAAATTGCCCATACGGCCTTTCAACTGTGATTTTTCGCGGCGGGTAATTTTTGCAGGTTTTTCGATTGATCGGCTCATTTTTAATGTTCCTTTAAGATCGTTTGAACAAGTCTATGTAATAGAGCTTATTTGAGCAAGTTTTACGTGGGAAAGTTGTATGTTAAGTTTGGAGAAACAGGCTGCCGACAAGTTGGAAAATTTGCATTGCGGCTTCATTGAATCTTTTTTGTGTTTTTTCGTGTTGCTTCGTGGTTCCAATTCCTTTTTAAGACTGAAACCACCAAAATCCACAAAAAGACACGAAACAAGCGAGATTATTTGTAAGTAGTTCAAGCTGAGCCAGAATAGGCCAGCGTCAACCAAGCTATGATTCTTCAACAAATCCGTCAACGAGCCGCCGCCGATATTCAGCATATTATTTTGCCCGAAGGCGAGGACATCCGCACAGTTCAGGCCGCCGAAATGTGCGTCCGCGACCGGATCGCTAAAATAACAATTATCGGCGATGAAGAAAAGGTGCGCGAACTTGCGCGGCAATCGGGAGCAAATCTCAATGGCATCGAGATTCTCGATCACCGCAAATCCGCCGATTTCGGCAATACGGCCAAGTTTTATCACGAACTCCGCCGTGCAAAAGGCGTAACTCTCGAAGAAGCCGAGCAGACCGTCAAAGACCCGCTTTATTTCGCTAATCTCTTAGTTAAATTAGGCAAAGCCGACGGTTCCGTTGCCGGTGCGACCAATACGACCGCTCACACGGTCGCCGCCGCACTGCGATGCATTGGCGTCCGCGAAGGCCTCAAAACCGTTTCGAGCTTTTTTCTAATGGTCGTGCCGGACAAAAAATTCGGAGCTAACGGCACAATGATCTACGCCGACTGCGGTGTCGTCATCGACCCCGATGCCGCCGAACTCGCCGAGATCGCCATCGCCTCCGCCGATTCGTGCCGCACTTTGTTAGGTGTCGAACCGCGCGTCGCGATGCTCTCGTTCTCAACAAAAGGCAGCGCGAAACACCAACTTATAGATAAAGTAGTAGAAGCCGTAAAAACCGTCCGCGTGCGGATGCCCGATCTCATCATCGACGGCGAACTGCAAGCTGACGCCGCTCTCATCCCATCCGTCGCCGAATCAAAAGCGCCCGGCTCAACCGTCGCGGGCCGAGCCAACGTCCTCATTTTCCCCGACCTTAACGCCGGAAACATCGCCTACAAACTGACCGAACGCCTAACCGGCGGCACCGCCATCGGCCCGATCCTCCAAGGCCTCGACCGCCCCTGCAACGACCTCTCCCGAGGCTGTAAAGCCGAAGACATCGTCGATGCGGTGGCAATTACGGCCGTGCAGTCGGGTGCGAGGAAAAAGGTCTGACGGGGTCTTCAATGTCATGTTCGGCCATTCATTTTAAACGCTCTATTCTTTTCCGCTTTTTCAGATCAAACCGTTCGCCGGACTTGAGAAGGCTGACCATCATTGAGCCCTTGCGATTCCTGCCATCGACAAACATCACTTGGGTGCCTCCAAAAACCTCCACGTAACGGCTGTCTGAGATCAGGACAGCGGTGTCTTCATCGATGCCGATGCCGAGCGTTTGTGCATTTTTGATGATTAGGCTGAAAAGCCGGTTATGACGTTGGCGGACGAGAAAATGCTGATCAAAAATGACTTCTGGAACGAATCCGATACCTTTGCGAACACCGACTTTTGTGCCGTCGATTATTTTGAGATCGGCTTCGCCGGTCATCATCGGATCGGACATAGCCGCCGCGCCGGCACTCGTACCGCCGAACGGAATCCCGGCATGGTATTTTGTAAGTATAATTTTCAAAAGCTCCGAATCGCCGAGGACATCCATAATTCGGTTTTGATCCCCGCCGGAGAAGAACACGCCGGTCGCCGTGCTGAGCTGCTCTAGAAATTTGGCTCGTTCGGCGGCATCAAGCGGCGCGATCGGCGCATGCTCGATAGAGGCGGTTTGGATGCGGGCAAAGTCGTTGTTTAGGCCCGCAAAGCTCTCTTCGGGCACACCGCTCGCCCAGGTGACAATTAATATCCGGGCCTTGTCGCCGCCTGCCCAATCGGCGAATTTCCTTATCGCTTCAGCAGGACGCTTGCCTCCGCCTGCAACGAGCAAACGCTGCTGTGCGACGATCGGCGACATCCAGGCGAGCACCAATAAGAGAGAGGCGTAAAGTTTGATTCTAACCGTAAATATCATTTCAGTTTAAGGATTATTTTCAGCCGCTTTGTTTTCGTTTACTGATTCGTCGTCGATATCCTTATTAGCATAAGCGAAATCGACGAGCAGCCAGGGAGCCCGAATGAATAATAAACCGATGATGATATTTACCCAGCCGTAGATAAGGTAAAATCGAAAACTCATGTCCGGGTTTCTGAAATAGTCGGTGTAAAAGAGAACGGCGTTAACTAGATCCCACAATCCCCATAGCAACGCGAACAATCCCACAACGCGGACGGCTACTTCGAAAAAGTCTCTTGGTTTCATATTGATCTCCTCAATTCTACTGCACCTCAGCCTATTTCATTCGCAGCTTCCCAGTGAACGTCCCTGTGCATACTGATCTGCTTAAGGAGGTTGCCGTCTTTGTCGTAAAAATCGTACATACCTTCGTGATAGTTCTGACTGTCGACGCGTACGGCATCGACGAGGATTTCAACCGAGCCGTCTGGGTACGTGATCTTCATCGAAGGTAGGGCTGTATAATTTTCGAGGCATTTAGGGCAAAGGCACGTGTCGAATTTCTCCTTTAAAGTTTTGGCAGCATTGTCTGCTAGCTTTATGTCATTGCACCAGCAGCCGTCGAGGTTGGCTCCGCAGCCGAATTGTTCGCCGCAGGATTCGCAGATGGATGGGTTATACGCTTTTTCAGTCATAGAGGCTTTTTTCTCCCGGCGGGCGTGTTTTCCAGCGTTTGTGTATCCAGAGCCATTGATCGGGATATGCGCGGACAAGTTTTTCGACTTCGACGGTAAATTGGGCGGTCGTCTCCAGAATATCGGCCTGGCGATCGCCGGTTTTTGCGGGTTCGATCATTTTTCCGTGCGTGGCGATGTATTGCCCCTTTTCTTTATCCCATACGCCGCACATCGGGAGTATAACGGCATTTGTGCGAATCGCCAGCATTGCCGGGCCGATCGAAGTGCAGGCAGGGACGCCGAAGAACGGGACGAACACGCCTTCTTTTGGATGAGCATTGACGTCGGCCAAAATACCCAAAATTTTAGCTTCGCGAAGAAGGCGTATCGCAAGGCTGACCGCGTTGGTTTTATTTATCGGACGGTTGCCGAATTTGGTGCGGAGGCGGACGGTCAGGTCTTCGATCAGCGGATTATCGAGCGGCCTGGCCAGATAACTCATCGGTTCATGCAGTGCCGACCAGCCATAAACCAGCATTTCCCAGTTGCCGAGATGCGGGCTGACGATGATAATTCCGCGGCCTTCGGATTTGAGTTTTTCGTAAGTTGCGAGGATTTCGGGATCGATCTGGAATTCGATCAGATGTGCAAGGCTTTCACGAGTCGCTTTTGGAAACTGGCTCAGATCACCGAGCATTCTTCCCAAACTGTCGAACGTCCCGCGAAGAAGTTTTTCACGTTCGTCAAGAGTTTTTTCGGGGTAGGCGATCTCTAGATTGCGCATTCCGGTTCGCCGCAGGCTGGAAAGCAAGCGATACCCCAATCCGGCGACGAATATGCCGAGGTTTACCGCCGCGTTTCTCGGAAGAATGCCTAGAAAGCCGAAGATACTACGAACGGCCGCATACTCTAACCAGATTTGGGGTTTGCTTTTTTTGGCCATCGTTCTTTTGCAGAAGCCTGACCGTTAGGGAGGGCTTTCTTCAAGGCTAGCACTTAAGCCCTCCCTAACGGTCAGGCTTCTGCCTTCAAAATCTCTTGAACGCGAGCACCGCGTTCAGGCCGCCGAATGCGAAGGAATTCGACATTGCGGCTTCAGGTTCGGCGGTTAACGCGTTGTTTTTAATGACTTTAATGTCACATTCGGGATCGTCTTCATTAAAATTTATATTCGGCGGCAAGAGGCCATTGTGCATTCCGAGAACAGTCGCTGCGGCCTCGATCGCACCGGC
>JACMMN010000099.1 GCA_014379075.1 Pyrinomonadaceae bacterium
CGAACAATGCTTTTGCCCACGAATGCCTTTCCAATTTCCTGTGCGCCCAAGGACGGTTCGAGGAAGCGATAGTTGAAATCAAGCGGGCCGAGGCTCTCGATCCGGTCTCGCCGCGTCTTATATTGATGTCCGCTTTTACCTATTATCAAACGCGGAATTATTCAAAGGCCGTGGAAAAGGCGCGCAAAGGCAACGCAATGCAGGAGAATTTTCCGCAGGGCCTGCTGCATCTCGGCAATGCCCTGACGGCCGCCGGAGATCACGACGAAGCCGTGGAAGTGCTTCGCCGGGCAGCGGAAATGTGGCCGCGGTCCGGACTTCCCAGATATATGCTCTGCCACGCCCGGGCAGCTCAGGGCGATCTCGATTCGGCCCGGATAATTCTCGACAAGCTGTTGGAAACTGCCAAAACGAACTACGTAAAGCCTTATTTTATCGCCATGTGCTATGTTGCGGTCGGTGACCGGGACAATGCGTTCGCGTGGTTCGAGCGGGCGGTAGATGAAGGGAACGAATGGATGATATGGTTCGGGACGGAACCGAAACTAGACGGCATTCGCGACGATCCGCGATATTCGGCCCTGCTTCAGAGGACAAACAACCCGATCGAATCAAAGACCGAACAAACGCCGTCCACCGGCGAACGCGAAAGGTCGATCGCGGTTCTGCCGTTTAGGATCGTCGGTTCCCAAAACACAGCCGATTATCTCAGCATCGGCCTCGCCGACGCCCTGACGATGCGTTTGTCCAATGTCCGGCGTTTTTTGGTGCGGCCGACAAGCTCCGTGCTGCCGTTTCAGTCGAAACAGGCCGATCCTTTTGAAGCCGGGCGTGAATTAGGCGTGGAATTTATTATCGACGGCATTATCCGCCAGCTCGGGGACAGGATACGCGTTACGGCTCAGCTTTTAAATGTAAAGGAAAGCTCGACCCGGTGGTCGGCAAGCTTTTCCGAGCTTTTCACGGATGTTCTTGAGCTTGAAGACTCGATATCCGAACAGGTTGCTACATCCCTTCTTCCCTATTTGTCCGGCGAAGAACGCCAGCTTTTGGCAAAACGGGGCACAAACAGCCCCGAAGCTTTCGACGCTTATCTTCAGGGTCGCTATTTCTGGAATCAATTCACCCCTGCCTCATTCCCGAAGGCAATCGCCGCATTTCGAAAGGCTTTGGAATACGATCCGAATTACGCAATGGCACATGTCGGTGTCGCGGATTATTATACGTGGGCCTGCATTTACGGATTAATGCCGCCGTCGGAAGGTTTCCCCAAAGTCCGGGAATCCGCGGAAACGGCTTTGAGAATCGACGATTCATTGTCCGAGGGGCATGCCGCGATGGGGCTTTATCATTCGAATATGCAGGAATGGGAAGCGTCGGAGGCAAGCTACCGCCGCTCGGTGGAATTAAATCCGAACTATCCGCTCGCCCATGAATGGCTTTCGGCGATTTTGGTCGGCACCGGGCGTTTTGAGGAAGGCACGCGGGAGATATTGCTCGCCGAACAGCTCGATCCATTGTCATTGCGGCCGAAAGTGCTGTCGGCATGGACCATCTATCAGACGGGAGACTTCCCTGCGGCACTGGCGAAAGCCCGTGAGCTCCTGCGGCTTAGTTCGGAATTTATGCAGTCTTATCTGCAGCTTGCGAATATTTTGTACGAGCTTGGCGAGATCGATGAGGCTCTGGAAAACGCGCGGATGGCCGCGGCCCTTGCCAGGGAATCTCCGCTTCCCATTTATATACTGTGTTTTGCGCTGGCGGCCGCGGGAAAGAAAGCCGAAGCCGAAGGTGTCATTGCCGAATGGGAAAAAAGAGCGGAAACAGTTTACGTTCCGCCTTATTTTATCGGGATGTGCCATCTGGCGGTCGGAAATATAGACGCGGCGTGGGACTATCTGGAAAAAGCCCGCATCGAGAAAAGCGCGTGGGCTCTGTGGTTCGGAAGCGAGCCGAAAATGAGATCGATACGACGGGACCCGCGATATCTGGAACTGGTAAGGGCGACCGGCAACCCGATCATCGAACAATTAGAGAAAGGATGACGGCGGCGCCATCCTTTTCGTCCCCCGAGGGTTTCCCTTTCCTTTTGAAAACTCGATCCGGCCTTATTTGCAGCGTGAAAGGTTCCAGGTAACAACCGTTTTACTTCCGTCGCCGTTTTCGATCGTCTTGCTGCCCTCCAAAACATATCCGCTTTTATCGTCCAGTTCGAATTCGATCTCAAAGCCCGGGCTTGGGACGCCGATAAGTGCGCCGCTGCGGTCGACACTGGAATTCTTGGCATTGTAAGAAGGACAGCTCGATTCATATGTCCGCGTGATGATGCGTTCGGCATTTATTTCCGGCGAATCGAAGGTCAGAATTCCCTTCTCTCCGGCGGAAGAAACATAGACGGTGATCCGTTTGCCGGAAAGACCGGTCAGAAGGCTTTCGAACTTCTGCGTTTGCGGCGTAGTTATAATTTGATCGCCGCAGCCCATTTTTCCGGGCGCATAATTGCTTTCGCGGTATTCGGCCGCCCGGTAATTCATCTGGGCGTCGGAAAAGTAAGCGTTGCGGAATCCCTGTGTCGTATCCGCAATGCCTAGCACATAATAATCCACGCTGAAGGTTTCTTCCCTGTTCTCGATCTGCCGTACCAATCTTCCCGAAGCCGGTTTGACCGTTTCCGTACGCTTGCTTTTAACCGCGGTGATCTTGCCTGTCCATCCGCCTTCGCATTGTTTGACCCGCGGCTTTTTCTTTGGCGGAACGGGCTTCTTTTGAGGCTTTTCTTCTTCGAAATCCAGCGAATCGAGAGCAATACCACGCCGCGAGACGGTTTCCAGCATGATCATCGCGTTTGAACCCTTCGCCGGGGCCGTGAGGTTAAATTTTCCCTTTGGTGTTCCGCTCTCTTTTTCCGGGGTGGCCGAATCGGTCGCCGCCTTTAAGGTTAATTCCGCGTTTACCTTGTTTTTGTCGTAAATATGAACGGTTTCGGCGGTCACATCTACTTTTTCGGCGGGAGCCAGTTTCATTTTCGGGGCCGTGAATGCAATTTCAACACACTCTCCGTAGCGCCAGTTGCTCCGCGCGGCCTTGTAATACATAGCGGCCTGTTCGCATAGCCACTTTATGTGGCGGTAGGCAATTTTATCGATCCGCTGAGCTTCGGCCTGGGTGATGTCACCCCGAAAAGTGCCTTTTACTTCGCCCATTTCCTCGCCGACGGTCCTCGTAAAGCCGTACTCGTTTACGACCGGACTTCCCAGCTTGTTATTTCCCACCTCGTAATCTACTTGTTTCGTCCCGTCGGTGAATTCGGAATCCTGAATTAAGCCGAGTCTCCGCGCGCGTTCGTAACCGGAATTTATTTCGGCCGCCACTCCTTTCATGTCAAAATGCGTCAACTCCGCGGCATCATTTACAAATCCTTTGAGCGTCATTCTGACGGTTATCTCGCGCTGTACGATCCCGATCGTTTGCGGAGTCGTGATAGTCATCTTGATCGCAATCCTGGCCGTTCCCGTTCCGGCTGAGATCCCGTCGGCGTCCGGACAAGAAGCCGTCATGGAACGCCAACCCACAGTGGTTTCGGTGCGGATACTTTTTCGCTCTTTATTGTTGACGGCCTCGACATATTCGATACCTTTATATTCCGTTCCGACATTTCCGCCCGCAACCATGATCGCCCGCGTATCGCCCGACGCTCCCTGCGTTATTGTCACATCGCCGATGGTCTTAGTATTTTCCACCGCCGCGTCCATCTGTATCCCGTCGTCGGTCACCGTTTTGTTAATGGTAATTTCCGGGGGTTCATCTCCCGGAACGAATAGATATTCAGCGGTTTTGTTGTACGAAGCTTTTTGCCAGAACACATTTGCTGTCCGGTCGAAAGCGGCCCGGCGCGTAC